>DATLMT010000047.1:0-28707 GCA_035537135.1 Burkholderiaceae bacterium
GACTGCCATGAACGCCGCGGTACCGATCGAGATCTGACCGCAGTAGCCGACCAGAATATTGAGCCCGATTGCAGCGATGGCGAGAATCACGAACGGAACGATCAGGGCCCGGAACATGTAGTCACTGGCAATGGCCGGCACCGCCAGGTACGCAAACGCGATCAGCGCAATGACGAACCAGCGGTCCTGCGCGATCGGCAACAGCTGCTGATCGGCGGCATAGGTGGACTTGAACTGGCCGTTCTCTCTATAGAACATGGTCAGACGCGGTCAATGTGCTTTTCACCAAACAAGCCTTCGGGTCGGACCAATAGAAACAACAACGCCAGTACGTATGCAAACCAGTTTTCGATACCGCCCCCGGCCAGGTCGAACTGCTTGACCAGAATCGGGCCAAGAAAGACTTCTGCGAATTTTTCGCCGACACCGATGATCAGCCCACCGATAATCGCGCCGGGCACGGAGGTGAAGCCGCCAAGGATCACGACCGGCAGCGCCTTTAGTGCCACCAGCGAGACCGAGAACTGCACCCCGAGCTTCGATCCCCATACGACGCCTGCCACCAACGCGACGAAGCCGGCGACGGTCCAAACGATCACCCATATGCGATTCAGCGGAATGCCGATCGATTGCGCCGCCTGATGATCATCGGCGACTGCGCGCAACGCGCGACCGGTGGGCGTTTTCTGAAAGAACAGCGCCAGTGCGATCACCAACAGCGCTGCGGCTGCAGCGGCGACAAGATCTTCGGTGTTGATCAGAATCCCGCCTTGGAAAATGTTTTCGGCGACCAGCACCGGCGTCTTCGGCAACCCAGTATCGATTCGATAAATGTCGCTGCCCCAGACAGTCTGGCCGAAGCCGTCGAGAAAAAACGAAACGCCGAGTGTTGCCATCAGCAGTACGACCGCATCCTGGTTGACCAGATGCCGCAGCACCAACCGCTCAATCAGCCACGCCAGGATCGCCATGATCCCGATCGCGAGCAGAAAGGCGATCGGCAGCGGCATCACCTCGCTCATGCGCGCAACCGCCAGCGCCCCAAACAGCACCATTGCGCCCTGCGCAAAGTTAAAAACACCCGAAGCCTTAAAAATGAGCACCAGGCCGAGCGCAACCAGCGAATACAGCACGCCCGACATTAATCCGCCGAGCATCACCTCGAAGTAGAACCCTGGCCCGCTGATGCCGGTCGCAAGCGGTAGCACCAGGCCGATCACCAACGCCACGATCAGCGCGATGACCGCCCAATTCTTCAGCAGGTAACTGACCATCAGTGCGCGACACCCAGGTACGCATCGATCACGTTCTGACTGCTGCGAACGTGATCGGGCATACCATCGCCGATCTTCTTGCCGTAATCGAGCACGACGACGCGGTCAGAAATGTCCATCACGACGCCCATGTCGTGCTCGATCAAGACGATCGTCGTGCCGAACTCTTCGTTGACGTCGAGTACAAACCGGCACATGTCTTCTTTTTCTTCGAGGTTCATGCCGGCCATCGGCTCATCGAGCAGCAATAGCTTCGGCTCCATCGCCAGCGCGCGGCCGAGATCGACGCGCTTTTGCAGACCATACGGCAGACGTCCGACTGCAGTCTTGCGATACGCCTGAATTTCGAGAAAGTCGACGATGTGCTCGACGAATTCGCGGTGACGCAACTCTTCATGTCTTCCCGGGCCGAGATGCATCGCCTGCCACAACACGCCGGTGTTCATCCGCAGGTTGCGGCCCGTCATGATGTTGTCGAGCACGCTCATGCCTTTGAACAACGCGAGGCTTTGAAACGTGCGCGAGATGCCCTCGGCTGCGGCTTCATGCGGGTCCATGTTCGAGCGCACCTTGCCGCGAAACGTGATGCGGCCGTGCTGCGGGGTGTAAACACCGTTGATCACGTTGAGCATCGAACTCTTGCCCGCGCCGTTCGGGCCGATGATCGCGCGTATCTCGTGCTCGTACACATTGAACGAGACTTGTTGCAGCGCTTTGACACCGCCGAACGCTAGCGAAACGTCTTCTACGTTCAGCAATACATTGCCGGTTTCACCGGGGCGCGCGCGACTCACCGCTTGCCCTCGTCATCCGGTTCCGCCGGCTGGTCCTTCATGCTCCACGCCGAGTCGGCCGCGCGCGTGATCTCGTGCTTCGGCTTGCCCGCCTTATTCGCGGCTTCCATCACCAAATACAAAAACGTGAAGATCAATGCAAAGCCGACAACGGCAAGCAGCACTTGTCGATTCGCCAGCGCCCACGCAGCCAGACCAACACCAACGACCAGGCACGCGATGGCAGCGACGGTACGCGCAGTCAATCAAGCCGCCTGTTTTAGCGGGGAAAACACTTCGGCATCGATCACTTTCAGCGTTGCGCTGATCTTGCCGGTGCGGCCATCCTCGAATTTGACCGCTGTTTCTACGTACTGCTCATTCAATCCGCGGTACATGGCATCGACCAATTGATCGAACTTCTGCTGAATGAAGCTGCGCCGCACTTTGCGCGTGCGAGTGAGCTCGTCGTCATCAGCGTCAAGTTCCTTGTGGAGCACGATGAAGCGATGAATCTGCGCGTTGGCGAGCGCAGGGTCGCTGGCGAGATCTGCGTTGACCTTGCCGACCGCCTCGCGCAACAGCGCAAGGACCTCGGGCTTTGCAGCGAGATCGGTGTAGCCGGCGTATGGCAAGTTATGGCGCTCAGCCCAGTTACCGACGGCTTCCATGTCGATGTTCAAAAACGCGGTAACCATCGCACGCTTGTCGCCAAACGCCACCGCCTCTTTGATCGTCGGGAAAAACTTCAGCTTGTTTTCGATGTATTTCGGCGCGAACAGCGTGCCGTCGGCAAGCTTGCCGACGTCCTTCGCGCGATCGATGATTTTCAAATGGCCGCCCTGGTCAAAATAGCCGGCGTCGCCGGTGTGGAACCAGCCTTCGGCATCCTTTGCTTCGTGCGTGGCCTCGGGCGCCTTGTAGTACTCGCGAAACAGACCGGGCGAGCGGATCAGGATTTCGCCCGCGTCGGTCAGCTTGATTTCAACGCCCTTGACCGGTGGACCAACAGTGTCGGCCTTGACCGCGCCGTTTTCCTGCACGCACACGAACACCGACGTCTCGGTCGAGCCGTAAAGCTGCTTCAAGTTAATCCCAAGCGAGCGATAAAACGTAAAAAGATCAGGACCGATCGCTTCACCCGCGGTGTATGCGACGCGTACCCGGCTCATACCGAGTGAGTTGCGCAACGGCGCATAGACAAGCAAATCGCCGAGCGTATAGAGCAGCCGATCGGCAGCACTCACGGGTTGCTTATCCAGCAGCCGGCCACCGACGTTGCGCGCCACGCGCATGAAGTAGTGAAACATGCGTCGCTTGATTGCCGAGGCATCCTCCATTCGAATCATCACCTGCGTCAGCAATGCCTCAAGCACGCGCGGTGGCGCAAAGTAGTAGGTAGGGCCGATCTCGCGCATGTCCGCGGTCACCGTGGCGGCCGACTCTGGGCAGTTAACGGTAAAGCCGCACACCAACCACTGCGTATACGAAAAAATGTTTTGACCAATCCACGCCATTGGCAGGTACGCCAGTACCTCTTCATTCGAGCTGAGCGCTTCCATCTCCGCACCGGCCCGGCCGGCGGCGATCAGGTTGTCATAGCCCAGCACGACACCTTTGGCGTTGCCGGTGGTGCCGGACGTGTAAAACATTGCGCCCACGTCAGTTGTGCGGCCCTTTGCGATTTCTTCTTCGATTACAGTGGGCTGCTGTTTCAGCAACTGCTGGCCGCTCGCGCGCAAAGCTTCGTACGATTGCAGACCGGCCTGCCGATAGTTGCGTAGGCCGCGCGCGTCGTCGTAAAAGATCTGCCGCAGGTGCGGCACTTTCTCGCGGATCTCGAGCACCTTGTCAACCTGCTCCTGGTCCTCAACCACGGCGAAATGAATCTCCGCGTTGTCGAACACGAACGCCATTTCGGCGGCGGCGGCGTCCTGATACATCGGAACCGGTATGGCACCCAGGCATTGCACGGCCGTCATCGTGAAATACAGCCGCGGGCGATTCTCGCCAATGATCGCCAGGTGCTGGCCACGCTGCAGGCCGGCATGCAAAAGTCCGGCAGCGATCTCGCTCACTTCCTGCTGCATCTGTTGCCACGTCCAGCTCTGCCAGATGCCAAGATCCTTCTCGCGGATTGCTGTGCCGCGAGGGCGGGTGTTCGCGTGATGCGCGAGCAACCGCGGAAAGGTGTCAGCGCTGGGCGCTGGATTCACGGCTTGTCTCCTGATTGCGCGATTTATGTACTTTTATGTATCGCGTCGCTGTCAAGTAAAAGTAGCTTACTTCACCAACCGTGCCACCACGGGCAGGACAATCCCGAACGGTAAGGCTGCACGGCTCCGCCAACTGTCGTCCGGGCGACAGTCTGCGCGAGAATGCAGCATGTCCGAGCTCGATCCACGGCCGATTCAACTGGTCGAGATGCTGTCCGCCAGCGCATGGTGGACTGGTCTCGACGGCGCGCAACGTCGCCGCGCCACGCTCGAGGTGGAAGAACGACGCTTTACCGGCGGCAGCGTCGTGATGCGTCGAGGCGAAACCGTTGAGGCGTGGACCGGTGTTATCGAAGGGCTGGTAAAGATGAGCTCGGTTTCCGCGGCGGGAAAAAGCGTGACGTTTACCGGCGTGGGCGCCGGGGGATGGTTCGGAGAAGGCTCGCTGTTAAAAAACGAGGCGCGCAAGTACGACATCGTTGCCCTGCGCGATACGAGGATGGCGTGGATGCCACGCGCGACGTTCGACTGGCTGCTTTCCACCAGCATCGCCTTCAATCGATTCCTGTTGATGCAATTGAACGAGCGGCTGGGTCAGTTCATTGGAATGGTGGAATATGAGCGCATGCTCGAACCCGACGCGCGCGTCGCGCGCTGTCTGGCGGAAATGTTCAATCCGCTGCTGTATCCGGGCCACCGCGACCAACTCGAGATCTCTCAGGAAGAGATAGGCTACCTATCCGGCGTGTCAAGACAGCGCGTTAACCAAGCGCTGCAGGTGCTGGCGCGGGCTAAGCTGGTACAGATCGAATACGGCAGCGTCCGCATCGTCGACCTGGCAGCTTTGCGACGCTATGGGAGCTGACTTCATGCGCGAGTGGCTACAGCGCGACGCTGGACAATCGGCTGCGCCATCTTCTCGAGGGTAAAGACCCGGAGTTCGCTGCGGCTCAGCGGCTCGCGCATGAAGTGCGCGGCATCAACTGCCGCGCAAGCTTGATCATGCCCCTGGATTTTCTTGTACGAACTCGGCGGATTGAACAGACGCTTTGCTGACGGGCTTGCGGATCGCCGCGCTTTCCGCCCATGCGGCTGCCTGCGCTTCGTTGACGTAATCCGGAAAGTCAAGGCTGTCGATCATGCGGATGCGCTGAATGTACTGACGCAGCGCCTTCGGACTTTCTTTCGCCTTCTCGCATGCGACGCGATGCAACCCTACTTGCGGGGCATCGCATTTGTATTCCGCCCGTGCCTGCGTCGAAACCAGTGCGAACGCGGGAACGAGAAGCAGTGCTGAGCCAATTGCTTTGATGCGATTCATGTGAACCTCACTCAGGTACGGGCACTGGGTCCGCCGTGCTCCGTCGCGGAAGAGCGCCGCATGGGGTCGCGTCTTGCGGCGTATTACGCGGCTACCGCGGAAAAGCCGCTAGATGAATATTCAGCAGTACGGCCGCAGCAAAGATGACAAGACGCATTTTCGCGAATGCCATTTCGCTGAACGAATCGAATCTGACATCCGGCTAAAGGCACTGCCAAGGCTGCGTCCAGACGTGAATTTTCAACAGCCGCGGTACGTAATGAACGGTTTCGGCTACATGTGCCGGTATGTCCCAATGAGCGCCTTCGGAAGCTTCACCAACTCATTGGGAGAAACACAATGCACATCGACTCGAAGTTGCAGAAAATTGAATTTAACGTAGTGGCCGCAGTTGCCGCCGGTTTGGTTACAGGCGGCGTGTTTCTGCTAGCTGAGCTGCTTTCGGCGCATGACTACAGCATGTCCCAGGCTTCGGCCACGACTCAGCAATCCGCACGCAGCTCTGTCGCTAGCCCGCACGAATCGCCGCCTGCATTGCTCGAGCCAGCGCTACGCAGTCTCGACGGCGTTATTCAGCACGGATAGTTCACCAAGAAGCGACGGAGGAACCAATGACACCAAATAAAGACAACTCCCGAAGTGGAATTCCGACATGGGCTTGCCCGTGGCAGGCGTCCTGGACTGCCGTGCCAGACAAGCACACACACCAGCCGCACGCGCTGCCAAAGAATGCGCACCGCCGCATTGAACGAATCGGCGTTGCGGCCAGCGGTGTCGCGGCCACTATCTGGGTGCTCGCAATGGTGTGGGTGTGGCAAGTGATCGCCTGATGCTGCAAGATGGCAATGTCAAACGAATTGATTCTGCTGGTGATCACCGCGCTTTACACCGTCTGCAACGCACTGCGTCTGCTTTCCTATGTGCCGCAGATGGTCGCCGTGGCGCGCGAAAACTCTGGCGCTCACGCCATCTCGCTGGTCTCGTGGTCATTCTGGCTGCTGAGTCACGCCGCGACCGCTCTGTACTGCGCGACAGTCGTAAAAGACCCGCTGCTGGCCGCGATGATGTGGGGCAATACGGTCGGGTGTGCGGGCGTAGTCACGCTGACGATGGTGAAGAGGCACCGCCACGGCTGGAGCCGCTTCCGCAGTGTCGACTCGCGCTCTACCGCACGCGTATCAAGGTAGCAACCGTCTTGCTGCTTTCTTCGTGCGGGCGCCCGAAGACTTTAATCGTGGCGCGGCGCGCCGAACTGGAACTTGCATACCAGGACGGATGAACAGGCGCAATTTTTGCGGCCCGCTGAAGCTCATCAAGCGCGGCCGCGTCGTGCAGCAACGCCACGCGTTCTGCGCTGCTCAATGCGTCGAGTCCCGCATGCACCGCCCGCTCAACACGCTCCGTGCGATGCGCAGCTGCGAGTGCCGAACGCGAACGATGCGCCGCAGTGCGAACCGCAGCATGTACTTCCGGATCGATGATCGCATCGGCGAAGCGCGGTAGCGCTCTAGCACTGCGCGCGTACTGTGCGGTGGCAACCACTTCGCGCGGCGGGCGGGTTTCATCCGGCGTCATAAAGAGCTTAGCCCTGCGTGCGAGAAGCCCAGGCCCGGAGTAACTGGTCAGTACCGAGATCGGGATTGCGAACAGCAGGCCCGCCGCAACCGGAGCGATCCACGGCAGCACGTCGGGCGCCATCCATGCCACGACGCCAACCCAGGCCAGCCCGATCGCCGTTTGCAATCCGTGCCGACGCAGCGCCTGCGTAATCGACGTGGATTTGTCGGCACGCGATGGTGACTTCCATTGAATCGACCAGCCGAGCAACGCTGCAAACACAAACTGCGTGTGAAACAGCATGCGTATCGGCGCCAGCAGCGCACTCATCAGCATCTCTACGATTACGCTTAAGGTTAGTCGCAAGATTCCACCGTAAGACGAAGCGCTGCGCACTGCCGCCAACAGCGCCGCCATGATCTTCGGCACGAACAGGACAGCGGCAATGGCCGCGAACAGCGCCCACGCGTGCTCGGGCCGCCACGATGGCCAGTGCGGGAACAACTGATGTGGCACCGAGAAATACTGCGGTTCAACGTTCGCATGCGCCAGCAGCAGCCACGTCGACAGCGCTAGAAACCCGAGCCACAGCGGCGCCGACAAGTACGCAAGCGCCCCGGTGAGAAACACCCAGCGATGCACCGGATGCATCCCGCGCGCAAACATCAGTCGTGCGTTCATCAGGTTGCCGTGGCACCAGCGCCGGTCACGCTTGACCTCGTCGAGCAGATTGGGTGGCGTCTCCTCGAAGCTGCCGTCCAGGTCATACGCGATCCATACGCCGTAGCCCGCGCGGCGCATCAACGCAGCTTCAACAAAATCGTGCGACAAAATCTCTCCGGCAAGCGAGCCGCGGCCGGGCAGTGGAGCAAGCACGCAGTGCTTCATGAACGGCGCGAGCCGGATGATTGCGTTATGCCCCCAGTAGTGCGACTCCCCAAGCTGCCAGTAATGCAACCCAGCGGTAAACACGGGCCCGTACACTTGGTTGGAAAATTGCTGCATGCGCGCGTGCAGCGTGTCGCGCCCGACTGCGCGCGGCGCCGTTTGAATGATGCCGGCATCGGGTCGAGCTTCCATCAACCGCACCAGCGTGGTCAGGCATTCGCCCGTCATCACGCTGTCAGCATCAAGCACGACCATATAGCGATACTTTGCGCCCCAGCGCCGACAAAAGTCGTCCAGGTTTCCGCTCTTGCGCTTTACGCGCCGCCGGCGATGCCGGTAAAACAGGCGTGATTCCGCACCGATCTCTTCGCGTAACGCATTCCATGCATCGAGCTCGGCAACGCACGCGTCGGGATTTCCGGTGTCCGACAGCACAAAGAAATCGAAATGATCGAGCGCGCCGGCGCGCATGACCGATTCATAGGTGGCGCGCAGGCCAGCGAACACGCGGCGCACGTCTTCGTTGCAGATCGGCATCACGATCGCGGTGCGCGCCTGAGGCGATATCACACTCGCCTTGTCCGCTGAGCGCGAGATCAAGTGCCGGTCGCCGCCGATGGCCAACACGAAGAACCCCATCATCGCGGTCCAGAACCCCGCCGCAAGCCAGCATGTAAGCAGCGCAAACACGATCAGCAACGCGGTCTCGCCCCACGCGATCGCTATATCGACCGTCGCGTTCGCCGTGACAACGTTCGGCAGCAACCCATGAAGCACGTACGTTGCGTATAGCGCGGGCAGCAGCGACAACGTGAGCAGCACCAAGCGGCGGCGGCGACCGGCGCCGCGCGCCGGCCCCTCGATGTCAGCCAGCCGCGGATCGAGCCCGAACAACCGGCGCAGCATCCATGAAAACGGACCAACACGTCCCCAGCGCTGCGGCGCCATCGGCGTGCGCACCATTGGAGGCACGGCGGGCGCCGATGCCGCCGGGGCGCGATCCGCGTAGGTGCCGACTATTGAATTCATTGGGTCAGCGGAACGATGTAATTCCATGTTTCGCCCACGACTTCTTTGCCATTGCGCAAGACTGCACGGACTTCAATAGGTTTCTCTTTATCCTGGGTTCGCACTTGCACCACCATGCGCCACCCGCCGGTAGCATCGTTCCGATGCATGACAAGGTCAGTACTTTGACCGTTGCCGATCGCAACGTCCGCTTGTAACGGTGCGTTGACCGGCAGCTTGCGCAGCACTGGCCCGTCAAAATCGACAGTGAGCTTGACGCTGTCATTGCCCGATGCCGGGTTCACAAATCCGTGGCCGCGGCGCGTCTGGACCACCCATCCATTCGCTGGCCTCCGATCTGTATTCTTAAGCCAATACATGCGATACGAGAAATCAATTGGCGTGCCAGGCGACGGAACCGTATTCGGGACCCAATAGGCCACGATGTTGTCATTGGCTTCGTTCGGCGTAGGAATCTGCACCAGCTCGACGCGGCCTGCGCCCCATTTTGAAGCGGGCTCCACCCAGATGCTGGGACGCAATTCATAGCGCGCCTCTAAATCTTCGTAGCTGCTGAAGTTGCGGTCGCGCTGCATCAGCCCGAAGCCGCGCGGATCGGTTAGTGCAAAGGACGTGACGAGCAAGCGCCGAGGATTGACCAACGGCCGCCAGATCCACTCGCCGTTAGCGGCATTGATCGCCAAGCCATCTGAGTCATGGACCTCGGGGCGAAAGTCTTCCGCGGGAGCGCGCTGATTCTCGCCGAAAAAAAACATGGATGTCAGCGGCGCCAGTGCAAGCTTGGCCACCGATTCGCGCAAATACAGGCGTGATTGCACTTCGGTAACCGTTTCCTCGCCGGGCCGAATCGTGAAGCGATATGCGCCAGTGACACGCCGCGAGTCGAGCAAGGCGTAAATGACGAGTTGCCGCGACCCGCTGGCCGGCCGTTCAATCCAGAATTGCTCGAAGCGCGGAAATTCTTCGCCGCTGCGCTCCGCAGTGTCGATCGCAAGACCGCGAGCCGATGCGCCGTAGCGCTGACCCTGGCCCAAGGCACGGAAATAGCTCGCACCGAGAAACGAAATGAGCTCGTCCTTGTACCCCGGCGCACTCGGAACCACATTGAGCGGGAAATGAACTCGAAACCCCGCGAAGCCGAGCTTGCCGAGTTGCGCCCGATCGATCTTGTTTTTGCCGTAGTTGAACGCTGCGGGATTGAAATTGATTTCATTGACTTGCTGTCCCACAACTTCATAGATGCGAACCGGCTGATCGAAGATGCCTCCCAAGTGGAAAAACTGAACTTCGAATGGCAGTTTTTGTGCACGCCACAGTGATTGAGCTGAGTCAAAGCGAATGTCGCGAGTCTGGTCGTAGCCCAGATCCTTTAAAGGCTTGGGTAAGACGAAGGCCGGTCTGGCATAGGGCCGGTTGGCGAGTTCGCGCGCGCGCCGCTCCACGTCGACGAAGCCAAACGCGTGCACGGCCGGCGCCATCGCAGCGAATACAAATGCAATGGCTGCAAGCCAACTGACTCTAATCATTGGATTATTCCGTACCGGACGGTGCGGGTTAAAGGCCCAAGCAAAGCAGATGCCTAGATCAGGACGTGACGACGGTTTTTCTAAACCCAAGGACGACGATGCGATTGGTTCGATTAAGCACCGAGCATAAAGTGCCCGCGCTAGGGCTGGGTACGTGGCGCATGGGGGAAACGAAGCGCGCACGCGGGGCCGAAGTCGCGGCGGTGCAGGCCGCCTTGGAGATAGGCTATAGGCTCATCGATACTGCCGAAATGTATGCTGACGGGGGCGCCGAAGAGGTAGTCGGCGCGGCGGTTGAGCAGGCTGTCCGCACCGGTACAGTGGCACGCAATGATTTGACGATCGTGTCGAAAGTCTTACCGAGCAACGCCAGTCATGCCGGGGTGTTGCGCGCATGCGAACGCAGCCTGCAGCGTCTGCAGCTTGATGTGATCGATGTCTACCTGCTGCATTGGCCTGGCTCGGCACCGCTGAAGGATACGGTCGCGGCGTTCGAACAACTGCGAAGCGAAGGCCGCATCCGGCACTGGGGCGTCAGTAACTTCGACACAGCCGATATGAAGCGACTGTGGTCGCTTCCGGCTGGCTCTAAGTGCGTCATCAATCAGGTGTATTACTCGGCAAGCGAGCGCGGCACGGAGTTCGATCTGATCCCGTGGCAGCGCGACAACGGCGTTGCCGTGATGGCTTATTCGCCGATCGATCAGGGCGCACTGGCGCGCGATACGACATTTGCGAGGATCGGCCAGCGCCATGGCGTCAGCGCATCAACTGCCGCGCTCGCATGGGTGCTGAGGCAGCCGGGCATGATTGCGATTCCGATGTCCAGTAGCGAGCCGCATCTGCGCGAAAACTTTCGCGCGATAGATGTCGAGCTCAGTGCCGAGGACCTCGCGCAAATCGACGCGCAATTTCCTCCGCCGAAGCGCAAGCGCGCACTCGCGACAACTTAAGCAGGCTGCTAGTCGAGCGTCAGATTGCGCTGCTTAATCAGCGCATGCCAGCGCGCGGTTTCACTCTTGATGTAGGCCGCCATCTGATCGGCGGTGCCGGATATCGGCTCCAGGCCGAACTCCTGCAGCTTGCGCGCGACTTCCGGCGTCGTGATCGCGCGACCCAACTCAGCCGTTAACTTCGCGGTGACGTCGCGTGGCGTGGCGGCAGGTACCGCCATGCCCTGCCATGCGTATACCTCGGTATCGCGGATGCCTTGTTCTTCAAGCGTCGCGACGTTCGGCAGCGCGGCAAGGCGTTGGCGGCTTAGCACGCCTAATGGCACTAGCTTGCCGGTTCGGATGTGCTGCAAGCCTACTGCGGTGTCGATCACCATAACCGGCAGCTGATTGCCCAGGACGTCCTGTACTGCTGGAGCGGCGCCGCGATATGGGATGTGAACGATAAACGCACCGGTGCGGTCCTTGATCAGCTCCATCGCAAGGTGATGCGGGCTTCCAGCGCCGACCGACGCATACGACAGCTTTCCCGGCTCTTTCTTCGCAGCGTCCACCAAATCGCGCATCGTCTTGAAGCCGGTCGCAGGATTCGCGACAACAATTAGCGGAAAGCGCGCCATCAAACCGATTGGCGCGAAGTCCTTGGCTGGGTCGTATGGAACCTTTTTATACAGCGCGGTGTTGAAAACGAATGTGCCGTTATCGCCGCTCAACAAGGTGTAGCCGTCAGCAGTGCCACGGGCTACGGCCTCCGCGCCGATCATCGTCGCTGCGCCCGGACGGTTCTCGATCACCAACGGCTGCCCGAGCTGTTTTTCCATCTGCGCGCCGACCGTACGTGCCAGAAAGTCCGAGCCGCCACCGGGCGGATACGGAACGATCCAGCGCACCGGTTTGGCCGGATACCCCTGCGCGAATACGCGGCCGGCAGGCGCCAAGGTGCACGCAACGGCGGCGGCCAACAGGCGACGGCGGGTTCGTTGCGATATCGGATAGCTCATCGATTTCTCCGGCCTCAATATACTTGCGCGCGGCCTCCGCCTTTGCGCCAAAGCTACTCGCGGTCTGAGACGCCGCGCACATCGCCGCCGTGCGCATCCGCTTCCGACTGCTTAGCCGAGCTGGGCCTATCTTCCTTGCGCGATTGGCCGCGTCCGGTTTGCTGTTGCAACTCGTCGATGCGTAAGGACGCCTGCGCCTTGGTCAGATTTTCATCGAACGGCACCTTGGCTTCCTCGGACAACGTTTTCAGATAGGAGCGTTGCGCACCCGTCATCTGCTCGTCACCCGTGGTCCAGTCCTCGGGCCGCTTCTCCGTGTTGCTCTGCTCGGCCATTTGTTGCGTACGCTTGTCGGTCATCGCCTTCTCCTTGGAATAGAACTCATGGCTTTGCAACTGCCATACCTGACTGATGCGGCCAGAATTATTCGCAAGCAAGCGGCTCGCGCGCTGCTTGGAGCCTGCGTCGCTTTGCTGGCGCCGTCGGCTGCACTGGCGGACGAGGCGCTTTGGTCGCTGCTAAAACAAGGTGGACAGGTGGTGTTGATGCGGCACGCGGTGACGACCGCGGGAGTGGGCGATCCGCCTGGCTTTCGTCTGGACGACTGCAGCACGCAGCGCAACCTGACCGATCAAGGCCGGCGCGATGCACGCAGCGTCGGTGAGGAGTTCCGCAAACGCGCAATCGTCGTCGACGATGTGCTGTCGAGCCCGTGGTGCCGCTGCATCGAAACGGCCAAGCTCGCCTTCGGCAAAGCCGAGATGTCAACCGCGCTTAGCAACTTGTTTACTCATCCGCAAAATCGCGAGCAGCAGGTGCGGGACATGCGCACTTTGATCGGCCCACGGCGGACCGGCAACCGCGTGCTTGTTTCGCATGGGGCGACGGTGCTGGCGCTGACGGGTGTCTCGCTTGGCACCGCGGAAATGCTGGTGGTTACGCCGCAGGCCGAGGGCTTCATGGTCCGCGGCAGATTGACGGCCCACACGCCTTAAAATCAGCAGCCGTACTGGAAGCTTTCAATGCAGCGTTTGCAGCTATTTCATCCTGCGGTTGAATCTTGGTTTGCTTCGGCGTTTGCTGCAGCTACCGGCGCACAGCTCGAAGCGTGGCCGGCGATCAAGGCCGGGCAACACGTGCTGGTTGCAGCGCCGACCGGTTCAGGCAAGACGCTGGCGGCGTTTATGGCGGCGATCGACGACCTGGTGCGTGCAGGTGTCGAGCATGGGTTGCGGGACGAGACCCAGATCGTCTACGTCTCTCCTCTGAAAGCACTATCAAACGATATTCAGAAGAATCTGGAAGCACCGATCGTTGGCATTCGCGCCGAGCTTGAGCGGCTGGGCTTGCCTGATGTCGACATTCGCACGTTCGTGCGCACCGGCGACACGCCGCAAGGTGACCGCGAGAAGGCGAAGCGGCGGCCGCCGCACATCGTCGTTACGACGCCGGAATCGCTGTACATCCTGCTGACCAGTGCTTCGGGCCGCAAGATGCTGGCCACGACGCGCACCGTGATCGTCGACGAGATTCACGCCCTGGCGCCGAACAAGCGCGGCGCGCATCTAGCGCTGTCGCTTGAGCGGTTGCGGGCGTTGACCGGGCGCGAGCTGGTGCGCATCGGTTTGTCTGCGACGCAAAAACCGATCGGCGAGATCGCAAAGTTTCTAGTTGGCGCTGATGCCGAAAGTGCGGCTTGCACGATCGTTGATACCGGACATGTGCGGCAGCGAGATCTGGCGATCGAGCTGCCGCCCTCTCCGCTGGAAGCAGTGATGTCGGGCGAAGTGTGGACGCAGGTGTATGACCGCCTGGCCGAGCTGGTGCGGGAGCATCGCACCACGCTGATCTTCGTCAACACGCGCCGGCTGGCCGAGCGCGCGGCCCGCTTTTTGTCAGAACGCATCGGCAGCGAGAACGTTACCGCGCATCACGGCAGCATGGCGCGCGAGCAAAGGCTTAACGCCGAACAGCGACTGAAGCGCGGCGAGCTGCGAGCATTGGTTGCAACCTCGTCGCTCGAGCTGGGAATTGATATCGGCGATGTCGATCTCGTGTGTCAGATCGGCTCGACCCGCTCTATTGGGGCGCTGTTGCAGCGGGTTGGGCGCTCAGGGCACTCGATTGGCGGCACGCCGAAGGGACGATTGTTTCCACTGTCACGCGATGAGTTGTGCGACTGCGCTGCGCTGCTCGACTCTGTGCGGCGCGGTGAACTCGATCACATTGCAGTGCCCGAAAAGCCGCTCGACGTGCTGGCACAACAGATCGTGGCTGAGGTCGCTTTGCAGGAGTGGAAAGAGGACGCGCTGCTGGCGGTATATCAACGAGCCTATCCGTTCCGCAACATCACCCGCGCGGAGTTCAACGAACTGGTGCTGATGCTGGCCGATGGCTTTCACACCCCGCGCGGCCGGCGCAGCGCGCATCTTCATTACGACGCGGTCAACGGAATGCTGCGCGCAAGGCGCGGCGCCGCGCTCGCCGCTGTTACATCCGGTGGTGCGATTCCGGATACCGCCGACTACACCGTGATGCTCGATCCGCAAGCCCAAGTCGTCGGCACGGTGCACGAAGATTTTGCAGTGGAATCGTTGCCTGGCGATGTATTCCAGCTCGGCAACACGTCGTATCGCATCATGCGTGTCGAGCGCGGCACTGTGCGCGTCGAAGACGCAAAGGGCCAGCCGCCCAGCATTCCCTTCTGGCTCGGCGAAGCGCCGGGACGGACCGAGGAAGTATCACAGTCGTTATCGCGGCTGCGGGCCACCATCGCGGCACGGCTCGACGACGGGGGGCGCGAAGCGGCGCTTGCGTGGCTCACCGAGTGCGTCAGGATCGATGCAGTCGCAGCGGCGCAGATCGTCGATTATCTCGCGGCCGCAAAAGCGGCCCTGACTGGGCTGCCGACGTGCGACATGATCGTGCTCGAGCGATTCTTCGACGAATCGGGCGGCATGCAGCTGATCGTTCACGCGCCGCTGGGCAGTCGCATCAACCGCGCGTGGGGCCTGGCACTGCGCAAGCGGTTCTGCCGCAAGTTCGATTTTGAGCTGCAGGCGGCGGCAACCGAAGACGCTATCGTTCTGTCGCTCGCGAGCAGCCACAGTTTTCCGCTGGCAGATGTCGCGCACTATTTGTCCGCAAAGACTGTACGGCCTCTGCTGGTTCAAGCGCTGCTCGACGCGCCGATGTTTGGCACGCGCTGGCGCTGGAACGCAAGCTTTGCGCTGGCACTGTTGCGTTTTCGCGGCGGCCATAAGGTCGCGCCGCAATTGCAGCGCATGGCGTCCGAAGATTTGCTGGCTTCGATTTTTCCCGATCAGGTCGCGTGCGGCGAAAACATTGTCGGCGATCGCGAGATCCCGGACCACCCGCTGGTGAGGCAGACCATCGCCGATTGCCTGCACGAAGCGATGGATATCGACGGCCTGGAGCACGTGCTCGGGGCGATCGAACGCGGGCAGATCAAAGTGCTGGCGCGCGACCTTACCGAGCCGTCGCCGCTCGCGCTCGAGATTCTGGCCGCGCGTCCGTACGCGTACCTCGACGATGCGCCGCTCGAAGAGCGCCGCACGCAGGCAGTACTCGCACGCCGCTGGATGGACCCCGAGACCACGAGCGATCTTGGCAAGCTCGACGCCGACGCGATCCGCCGCGTGCGCGAGGAAGTATGGCCGCAGCCGTGCACCGCCGACGAACTTCACGACGCGTTGATGAGCTTTGGTTTCTTGAGCCAAGCAGAATTCGATGCACAGCCCAAGTGGTGCGAGCTACTCAATGAGCTGACGGCGGCGAAGCGTGCGACTCGAACGCGAGCCACTAGCGGAGCCGACTTAGTCGTCGCGGCCGAGCGCCTGCCTGAGTTGGTCGGGTTGCTTCCTTGCGCTGATCTCACGCCGACAATCGAAGCACCGAGTCAGTATCAGAAGGTATGGACGCGCGACGACGCGCTGGCCGAAATCTTGCGCGACCGCTTACAGGGACTCGGACCCGTGACGGCGGCCGCGCTCGCCGCTCCGCTCGGCTTGGACACGCGCGAAGTCGAAACAGCGCTGGCGCGACTCGAAGCCGAAGGTTCGGTGATGCGCGGCCAATTCAACCCCGATGTGCGTGAAACCGAGTGGTGCGAGCGACGTTTACTGGCGCGCATCCATCGCTACACGGTGAATCGCCTACGCCGTGAAATCGAACCAGTCGAAGCGCGCGACTTTGTGCGCTTTCTATTCGAATGGCAACGCGTTGCTCCAGAAGCTCGAGTCGAAGGCGCTGACGCTGTGGCCAACATCGTGTCGCAACTTGAAGGCTTCGAGGCGCCTGCGGCCGCGTGGGAAACCGAAATTCTGCCGGCGCGGGTCAATGAATACGACCCTGCGTGGCTTGACGAGCTCAGCCGGTCAGGTCGCGTGGTGTGGACGCGTATTGCACCGCTGAACACCGGCAGCCGCTCGAGCGGGGAGCGTGCGCCGAGTCCCGTGCGCACGACGCCGATTGCGCTCGCGTCGCGTCGCAATCTAGCGCTTTGGGCCACGCTTGCGCCCGAAGACAGCGAAGTGACCCTGACATCCAACGCACAGCAGGTGAAGGAGTTCATCACAGCACACGGCGCGTCGTTCTTCGAAGAAATTGTCGAAGGCACCGCGCTACTGCGAACGCAGATCGAACAGGCGCTCGCCGAACTCGTCGCGCAGGGGCTGATCAATGCCGACAGCTTCGGTGGCCTGCGAGCATTGCTCGTGCCGTCCGATCGACGGCGCACGTTTGATGGACACAAACGGTTGCGCCGCACAGCGCTGTTCGGCATCGAAGACGCTGGCCGCTGGGCGCTGGTTCGAAAGCGGCGTGCTCCGGAGGGCGCGGATGTCATCGAACATGTTGCGCGCACACTGCTGCGCCGCTACGGCGTCGTGTTCTGGCGGTTGATGGCGCGCGAAGCTGAATGGCTGCCGCCATGGCGTGATCTGCTGCGCTGCTACCGGCGGCTTGAAGCGCGCGGCGAAATTCGAGGTGGGCGTTTTGTGATCGGACCGTCTGGCGAACAGTTCGCAGTGCCGGAAGCGATCGGGCTGTTACGCGATACGCGTCGGCGCGAGCCGTCTGGTGCGTTGATCAGCCTAAGCGGCGCCGATCCGCTGAACCTCGTCGGTCTTCTAAGCCCCGGCACGCGACTACCCGCGCTCACCGGTAACCGTGTGCTGTACCGCGACGGTGTGGCGATTGCATACCTGATCGCAGGCGAAGCGCGCTTTCTGGAACAGCTTCAACCCGAAGCACAATGGGCGGCACGCAACGCTCTGCTGCGACGTCAGGTGCCGGCGACCCTCAAGTTTCTCGCTTAAGACACTCCGGCTGCTGAGGAGCCTGATGCCGGAAGCGAAGGTATCCTTGGCCGGCATGCCGACCTCACTTCAAAGGCCGATAGCCAGCACAGAATTTTCGCACGCGCTTCCGCACTGGAGTATCGGCGTGCCGTTCGCTGCCATCGCGACACTGCCGTTCGTCTGGGATCGAACGCTGGGATGGGCTTTGATCGCTTTCGTCGCACTTGCGCTGATCGCGGCAGTGCTGGCTGCCGTGCATCACGCTGAAGTCGTTGCGTTGCGCGTCGGTGAGCCGTTCGGCACATTGATTCTGGCGGCGGCAGTAACCGTCATTGAAGTCGGGTTGATCGTGTCGGTGATGCTGGCGGGGGGCGCCACGGCGTCGATCGTGGCGCGCGACGCGGTGTATTCCGCCGTGATGATCGCCTGTACCGGCATCATCGGGCTGTGTCTTCTGGTCGGCGGATTGCGTCATCACGAACTGGAGTACCGAGTCGAGGGCACAAGCCCGGCGCTTGCCGTGTTGGCCGCGCTGGGTACGCTGACATTGGTGATTCCGGCCTACACGATCACGACCCCCGGCCCTTCGTTCTCAACGCTGCAATTGGCGTTTGCCGGCGTAATGTCACTGGCACTTTATTGCGTCTTCGTGTTCGTGCAGACGGTGCGCCATCGCGATTACTTTTTGCCATCGGATGTCGGGAACGCAGAAAGTCATGCGATGCCACCACCGCTGAAAATCGCACTCGCCAGTTTTGGGCTACTTGCGATCAGTCTGGTCGCCGTCGTCGCTCTGGCGAAATCCCTTGCGCCGTCGATCGAGGCCGGCGTTGAGAGAGCCACCCTGCCGCTCGCAGTCGTCGGCATCGCGATTTCGATGCTTGTCTTGTTGCCGGAAACTGCGGCCGCGGTGCGCGCTGCTGCTCGCAATCGTTTGCAGACGAGCCTGAATCTCGGTATCGGATCGGCCATTGCCTGTATTGGCTTGAGCATTCCCACCGTTTCGCTCGTATCGATCTGGTTCGGAATGCCACTAGAACTCGGCCTGGCGCCTAAAGAAGTCGTGCTGCTGGCATTGACGATCGTTGTTTCGGTGTTGACGCTGGGCAGTGGTCGCGCGACGGTGATGCAGGGCGCAGTGCATCTGGTGTTGTTCGCTGCATTTATTTTTCTCGCGTTTTTTCCGTGAGCAGCTGCGGCAGGTGATTCGGCCGTGGCACGTTGTCACGCTGCATCAGCTGCAATTGGCCGAACGAGAACGGCGTCACGTGCAGCAGATCGCAAACGTGACTTCCGATTTGCGCGAGCCAGTGCGAACGGCAATCGCCAGGGCATCGAGCACCACAATCCGCGAACGTTGTGCCGCTTGCACTTCAGGGACGCGCGATCGCGGTCAGCGAGCGCACGTTGGCTGTATTGCCGAGGCTCCACGCTGCGGCGATCAGTGCTTTCGTCTGGTCGGCACCTATTACAGGCGCACCTAGCGCCGTGAACTTCGCTTCGAGCTGCGCGTCCGTCATCGGCCGCTGCAACGAACCGATCGCGTGCTCGACAAAGACGTGCTCACGCCGCCCGTTGTTAAATATTGCGGTCACATCGACCGACGCTTCGTGGATATTTTCATCAACAATCGCGACGATCTTGCGTCGCAGCTCGACCACGTCGGTACGATTAACGATCGCGTCGGAGAACTCATGCTCTCCTGCTTGTCCAAAAATAAGCCCGGCGGCGCAGCCGTGATACACGCTGAACTTGGCTTCCAGTCCGTCGGCCGGCTCTTTCTTGCCGGTGAGCTCGAGAACCAATGAATGCACTTTCAATTCGATTTGCGCGATCTGCTCGGGTTGCACACCGCGATTGCGCAGCTGCACACACGCGTCGATGCTCGGATGAATCACGATGCCACATGCAAACGGTTTGTATGTGTTGAACGAAATCTCGAAGCGTTCGCCGAGCTCGTCGGTGACTTCGTTCCACGAGCGCTTGTCGGACACAACCTGCACGAAGCCGCGCGGCGCCTCGATTGATTTCGCGCTGGCCTTGAATCCGTTCTTCGCCAACAAGGCTGACATCAATCCTGCCCGCGCCGCTGCGCCGGGATGAAATGGCTTGGTCATCGTCCCGAACTGTTCGCGCAACCCGATCGGTTGTGAGGCAGCGATACCCAGCGCCATCGCGGTCTTTCGCTCGTCGAGCTGCAGCAGGCGGGCGCACGCGGCGGCCGCGCCGAACATTCCGGTCGAGCCGGTGATGTGCCAGCCGCGGTCGTAGTGGTCCGGATACATCGTGTTGCCAAGCCGGCACGCAACATCGATGCCGAGGACCAGCGAGTCGATCAGTTGCCTGCCCGACGCCCCTGTCAGCTCGGCGAGCGCAAGCGCGGCAGAAGCCACCGGCCCGGCTGGATGAATGATTGTCTTCAAATGCGTGTCGTCAAAGTCGAAGGTATGCGACGTGATGCCGTTGATCAGCGCAGCGCTTGCAATATCCACCCGCTCGACGCGACCCAGCACGGTCGCCTGCCGCGCGGGTTGCAGCGTTTGCACCGCGGCCAGCGCGGCGTCGGCTGCTTCGTGTTGAGCGGCGCCGACGGCACAGCCGATCCAGTTCAACAAGGTGCGATGCGCTTCTTTCTCGACCGCGTCGCTCCATCCGCGCGAAGGATGAGTTGCGACAAATCGCGCAAGGATCTGCGTGATAGGCGGCGCATGCTGATCGGCGGCCACCCGCGTGTTACGCGCCATCTGAAATCAGGAATCGAGCTGGATGTTTCGATCGCGCGCTAGCTTGGTCCAGCGCGCCACTTCACTCCGAACGTATTCGCCAAACTGCTCGGGTGTCATCGGCGTCGGCTCGACCGCTTCGGCGGCCAAGCGCTCGCTCAGGTCGGGCGCCTTCAACACAGACTCAAGCGAAGCATTAAGCTGCTTGACAATCGGGGCTGGTATTCCGGAGGGACCGACGACGCCGTACCACTGCACCGCATCGAACCCTTTGAACCCGGACTCGATCATCGTCGGGGTGTCCTTCAGCAGCGCATGGCGCACGCTGCCCGTAACCGCAAGCGGCCGCACGCGGCCGGAGCGAATGTGCGGCATTGCCGCGGCGAGGCCGGGAAACATTGCCTGCGTTTGACCGCCGATCAGATCGGTGAATGCCGGAGCGATACCGCGATAGGGAATGTGCACCATGAAGCTCGCGACCTGCTGCTTGAACAACTCCATCGTCAAGTGCGTTAGCGAGCCAGCACCGGCCGAGCCGTAATTGACCTTCCCCGGATTCTTTTTCAGATACTCGACGAACTCGCGCAACGTCGTCGGCGGTAGCGCCGAGTTGACCACCAGCACGTTCGGCGTGCCGCCGATCATGCCGATCGCCGTGAAATCCTTGATCGGGTCGTACGGCACCTTGCGCGTAGCCGGCGCGGTCCCGTGGGTGGCGACATAGCCTTGCATAAGCGTATAGCCGTCGGGTGCGGCTTTTGCCGTCGTCTGGCACGCAATGACGCCGCCACCGCCACCCTGGTTGTCGACAACGAACGTTGCGCTCATCGCCTTGCCCCACCGCTCGGTAACCGTGCGCGCGACGAAATCGCTGCCGCCGCCGGCCGCGACCGGGACGATGTAGCGAATCGGCCGGGTCGGATAGCTCTGCGCGAACCCGCGCGCAGATGCGCAAAGCAATGGCGCCGCCAGTAATAAGTCACGTCTATTCATACTGCCTCCTGCTTACGGCCAATAATCGCACGGCGCTACGAGCCGAGCAGATGCAGCACGACTTCGCGCCGATGCGCGCGCGTTCGATGCTCGACAAGATAGATGCCCTGCCACGTGCCGAGCATCAACTCGCCGCCAATCACGGGAATCGATAGATGCGTCTGCGTCAGCGCGGCGCGAACGTGCGCCGGCATATCGTCCGGGCCCTCGGCGCGGTGCTCGAACAATGGATCGCCGTCGGGCACCAGGCGCGAAAAAAATCGCTCGAGATCGCGCGTGACTTCGGGGTCGGCGTTTTCCTGAATCAGCAGGCTCGCCGATGTGTGCCGAATGAAAACGGTCAGCAGCCCGTCGATGTTGCAACTGTTCACCCATCTTTTAACGTCATCAGTGATGTCGATGAAACCCCGGCCGCGGGTTTGTATCGCTAACACTGTGTGAGCGGGCTGCATGACTGCAATCTACGCTGCGGGATAGCGTCGTACGAACCTGACGTACGATGCGATCGAACATGAAGCCCAATTTTCTCGTGATTCTGATCGACGATCTGCGCTACGACGAGTTCGGCGCGGGCGGCCACCCGTACATGCAAACGCCGCACATCGACCGGCTCGCGCGCGAAGGTGCGATGTTCGAGCGCGCGTTTCATACCACGCCGATTTGTTCGCCGAACCGTGCGTCGATTGTGAGCGGGCAGTACGCGAGCCGGCATGGAATCATCGACAACGTCGCGCGCGATGCAATGAGCCATCGGCTGCCGAACTATCACCTCGAGCTTCAGAGGCTTGGATATGAAACGGCGCATATCGGCAAGTGGCACATGGGCAACGACGGGATGCCGCGTCCCGGGTACGACACGTGGGTTAGTTATGACGGGCATGGAAAGCTCAACGATCCGCGTTTGAATCACGACGGCAAGTACGTGCAGCACACCGGCTATATCACCGACATCATGAACGGCCTCGCGCTGGATTTTCTGAAGCGCAAGCGGACGAAGCCGTTTTCGCTGTTCTTCGCGCACAAGGCAGTGCATCCGGACGCTGAGCAGGCCGCCGACGGCACGCTTCGCATCGCGGCGCAGGGTGGCTATGTTGTCGCCGAGCGCCACAATGCTCTGTATCGCGACGCGGTTTTTCCACGCACGCCGAATATGTTGCCCGCCGAAGAGGTTGTCAAAAACAAGCCAGCCTGGGCGGACAGCTTTGCGATGAAGTCAGGCGCCGAGTCGCGGGCGATCCTGTCTGCACTGCAGTCGGGCGAGCAGGAAGAGATCCGCCTGCGTGCCCGAATGATGGCGGCCGTAGATGAGGGCGTTGGCGCGATCGTCGACGCGCTCGAACAAAGCGGCGAGCTTGACAACACTTTCATCGTCTTCTTCAGCGACAACGGTTTCTTCTTCGGCGAGCACGCGCTGGGCCCGGAGCGCCGCTTCGCCTACGAAGAAGGCATTCGCTCGCCGTTCGTGGTGCGTTATCCGCGCAAAGTGAAAGCAGGCTCGCGCCGTCGTGA
The DNA here is from genome assembly GCA_035537135.1 of Burkholderiaceae bacterium. Taxonomy (GTDB): domain Bacteria; phylum Pseudomonadota; class Gammaproteobacteria; order Burkholderiales; family Burkholderiaceae_F; genus JACCZX01. The sequence goes on from DATLMT010000047.1 coordinate 23,085, forward strand.
GCTCGTCATCTGTCAGGACCTTGCACCAACCTTGATCGAATTGGCGCGAGGGCGACCCGGCCCGCAAATACAAGGACGGTCGCTGCTGCCGTTGTTTGGTGCCCCACGCGCAGCCTGGCGCAAATCGATCCTGATCGAGTACTGGGCCGAGCAGGCGATGCCGTGGCTGGTCGGCATGACGTACAAGGCGGTGCGTACCGATCGCTACAAATACATTCACTGGGTCAATCGCGGCAGAACCGGTGAACTCGATGAGCTTTATGACCTGGAACAGGATCCGTTCGAGATCGACAACCTGAATCGCAGTCGCAAACTGGCACCGGTACGCGAAAAACTACGGCGCGAATTAAGACGCCTGGTCGCGGAGGCAGTTGGCTTATGAGTGCAGCCTCTACCGCCCTAGACTGCGCGCCGCTGCTTCAACCACGGCAACATCAGTTCAATCAGCCTTCGCACCGGAAGCCTTAACGATCGGCACCCAGCGCGCCAAGTCGTCGGCGATCAACTTGCCGAACGCAGTCGGCGTGATCGGCGGTGATAGATCAAACCCCTGCGGCGCAAGTTTTTCCTTCGCTTCGGCGCCGGCGAAAATCTTGTTCAGCTCCGCGTTGAGGCGCCCAATGACTTCGGGCGGCGTGCCGGCCGGCGCGACAAAGCCGAACCAGGTGTTGACTTCGTAGCCCTTGACGCCCTGCTCGTCGAGCGTCGGCACGTTGGGCAACAGCGGCGAGCGGGCGAGGCTGGTCACGCCGAGCGCCTTAAGCTTTCCATCTTTGATCTGACTGATCACGGTCGGGGTGTTGAAAAACCCCATCGTGACTTCGTTCGCCATCACAGCAAGCACGCCCTGTGGTGCACCCTTGTACGGGACATGCACAAGCTCGGTACCCGTCACGCGCGCGAACAAAACCCCGGACAAATGGTGACTGGTGCCTGCGCCGCCCGACGAAAACGTCAATTCGCCCGGCTTCGCTTTGGCGGCTGCAATCACATCGGCGGGCGCGACTGCCTTGTTGGTCGGATGAACGATCATCACATTGGACACGCCGCCGAGCAGCGCAATTGGCGCGAAGTCCCTGGTCGATTCGTAACCGGGCTTGGCGTAGATGCCCTGGTTGAATACGAGCGTGCCCTGCGAAGCGAATCCGATCGTGTAACCATCTGGCGCTGCGCGCGCCAGCTCGGCCATTGCGATGGTTCCGCCGGCACCGGCCTTGTTTTCCACGACGATTGATTGCCCGAGCGCCTTGCCCAACTCCTGCGCGGTGAAGCGCGAAGCGATATCGGCGGTGCTGCCGGGAGCGAGCGGCACCAGCAGCCGGATCGGCTTCGACGGATACGCTTGCGCGTAGACAGCGCCGGCCAGCGAGATCAGCAGCAAGCCGACGCTTGCCGGCAGCCATTGGCGCAAAGTGGCAGAGGGTGCACGCATCAAAGCTCCTTTTGTCGCTCGCGACATTTTACGACCGCCGGTCCACCGTCGACTTCGTGCGCCATCGAAATCAACTAGACACGACCGCCACACTTGACGAAACGTTTTTCTACGGGCTGAATCCGGCCGAATCTCGGCTTGAACTGCCGAGCCTTTGATGTGCCGCCAGCGATGGGTAAGCAGTGAACGATCAAGCCGAAAAAGCCGTGTTGACCGGGGCCGTACCGGGCGAGAAGCCAGTCATCGTGCGGCACTACCGGCAGATTTTGTTATGGCCGCTGCAGTTGATGCCCATTCATGCGGGCGCTCAAATTCAGGAGCATTGGGAGCTGCTTGATCAGCAAATTCCCGGCAACCCGTGGCGCGAGCTGCTGGATGAGTTCACTCCCGATGGCAAAGAGTTTCAGTTGCGTCATTACGGCGAGTTCGTCACGTTCCTGCCGTATGTGCAGCGATTCATCTACGGTGAAAGCCGCGTCAAGAAGGACATCGGCAACAAAGACGAGGAACCGGGCAGCTCTCCGATGCGGGTGTACCGTCGGCACGACATCGCATCGGTGCGCGTAGTCACGCGCCCCGGCACCGAACCGATCGTACTGTCGATCGCGCATGTCGATCTGTACTTCTTCTATGACATCGACGTCGTGCTCCTGAACATCGAGGTGCATGGTGACAACCTGACACTGCCACAGGTGCAGGAGCTGCTGTATCGATTCGGCCGCGCATATCCGGCTGGATGGGATGAGAACGGCGACGGCTTGCACTGCTTGCATTCGTTGCAATGGCTGGCTGCCGACGGCTCCGTACTCGCGCAGTCGGACTCGGGAGAGCGGGACAAATTCCTATCGTTCGTGTCAAGACACCGCGCGCCGCGCATCAGCTCGCACTGGTTTTTTCTGATGCAGCCACTGGTCCTGGACCATGTCGACGTTCAAGGCGCAATTCGATATCGGCAGATCGAGTATTACCGGATGCCGGTCATGGGCCTGATCGCCGTCGATGAGCCGCGCAAAATGGCACGCCACGACTTTATTCGCCTCGGGCTTGGTACCGGCGCCGGCGAACACAGCGCAATGCCGTACTCGGAAACTCACGTGGCGGATTTCGAGCAGCGCTACTGCGACGACCGCTTCTGGTGCGATGTGGGACCCTCACCAAATACGCGCTATCTGGCGAGCGGCCGCACGCTGATCGTCGTTGGCGACGCGCAGTCGAAATACTTTCTGGATACCGAGCGCGGCGTTCTTGCGCAATTCCGCCATCAGCATTTCATGCTGTTCCTGATTGCACACTTCCAGCGGGCGGCGCTGCTGATGTTTGCCGACCGTCTTGCCGAGGCGCTAAAGAAGCTCAACATCGACACGGCCGATTCGGTACGTCGCTTCAAGCGCAGCGTACGGCAGAACTTCGCGATTTTTTTGCGCTTTACGCACCGCTACTGGTTTCACGAGGTGTCGGAGCAATCGCAGGCGCGATCCTTGTTCGAGCTCACGATGCGCCATCTGAATCTGGATGCTCTGTACGACGAAGTCCAGGATCGTATGTACAGCATGAGCCAGTATCTGGATACAGACAGCGCACGTCGTCATACGAACACGGTGCTGCGCCTGACGGTAGTTACCACGTTCGGGCTGATTGGGACCGTGACAACGGGCTTTATCGGTATGAACCTGATTGGTCTGACCGAGATTGCGATGGTCGAGAAAATCGTTTTCTTCCTAATTGTCTTTGCGCCGACCGCGTTCCTGACTTTCTACACGATCGTCAAGTCGCGGCGCCTATCGGACTTTCTGGATGTTCTGTCGGACGAAGATGCATCGGCGCGCGTCAAATGGAAGGCGCTGTTCGATGTGTGGCGCAAGAAAAGTGTGATCGACGAGTAGCGAGGAGGTCACGCGTGCGGACGCGCTCAAAGTGGTTCATCGTCCACCGCTGGCTCGGCATCGGTCTCGGCGTTTGGTTTGCGCTGGTGGGACTCAGTGGCGCGATCCTGGTGTTCGAAGACCCGATCGACACCTGGTTGAACCCACACCTGCTGACGACTGTCTCGCGGGGTACGCAACTGAGCGCGCAAGCGATCGTCGCGCGTGCCGAAGCTGCGTACCCGCTCGGGCTAGTTGAAAAAATCCGGTTTCCTGCCTCAGAGGGCGAGGTCTATCGGCTGACGATGCGCGTCAAGCCGCGCCGCGTCGGCGCCGAGCGCATCGAAGCGATGTTCGATCCAACGACCGGCGTATTTCTTGGTGCCCGTTCGCTCGAATCGCTCGGTGTTGCGTCGCCTGATGTGATGCGCACGCTATACGAGTTTCACCGCAACGTGCTTCTTGGCAATGCCGGCTCGAACATTGTCGGCATTGCGGGGCTGTTGTTGCTGACCTCGGCGGTTACGGGCTTCGTCTTGGCTGCGCCGCGCACGCGCGCGGCGCTTAGGAGAATCGTCTGGGTTAATCCCCGCGCGTCGGGGACGCGCATCGCGTACGACTTTCACCGATCGACCGGCATTGTCTTCGCGGTCACGCTGCTGCTCGCGACCCTCACCGGCGCGACGCTGGTCTACGTGAACTACGTGCGCGACCTGGTCGGCGTGTTCTCGAAAGTCGCCCCGTTTCCGACGGTGCCGTGGCAGATGCAAACTGCCGACGTGCCATTGCACCTTGACCGCGTGATCGCGGATGTCAAGCAGCGCTTCCCTGAACACACTTTGCTCGAAGTGCATGGCTCGCCGCGCCAAATGGCCGGACATCTTTATTACCTTAAAAAGCCTGGCGACGTGCACCGGCTCGGCGACACGATCGCGTGGATCAATCCGCTGAGCGGCGAAATGATGATCGAGCGCAGTCCGCGCACACGCACCGCTGGCGAGGGCTTCATGCACTGGCTGTTTCCTTTGCACAGCGGAACAGCGTTCGGCACCGCAGGCCAGATCGCGATGGCTGCCACCGGCGTAGTGCCGATGCTGTTGGTTTTTACCGGGCTATGGGTATGGCTGCGCAAGCGGCGCGGTGAGCGCATTTCGCGTGAGCGCCAGAGCTTGCGGCGCGCTCTGGTGCGCGTCTAAGGGGAATTTAGTGGGCACGCGATCACGCCGCATCGGGCACCGTATCTTCCGGAAGCGTTTCAACGTTCGGCAATACCCGTGTCGTTCGGATCACCGTTTGCCTCCACGCAAGCGCGGTCAGCAGCAGCGCGCTGACGCCCGAAAACGCCAGCGCAGCGCGCAGACCGACATGCTCGCCGAGCCAGCCGCCGAGCAACGCGCCAGGGCCTGCGGGCAGCAAGATCAGCCATCGCATCGTGCTGGTCATGCGGCCGAGCAAAGGCGCGGGCGTCACCGCCTGGCGCATCGCGAGAAACGTGATGAAGATCAGCACGGCCCCAACACCAAACATCATTAGCATCACCGCAAACATCGCAACACCGACGATGGACGCCGGCGCGATCGCGCCAAGCAACCAACCCGTACCGCAAATCGCAACGCCAAGCACGAGCGTCGGACCGGGGCCTATTCGGCGAGAGATTCGATTGCCGACGGTACTGGCCGCAATCGTGCCGACACCGAGTCCGACGAAACACAGTCCGACGGCGCCTTCGGATAGCCCTAGCGTGCGAGTAGCAAACAAAATCTGCACGACCAGCGCCGCGTGATGACACATTTGCCATCCGCCAACGACGCACGCCATCGTTACCAACAAGCGGTGCTGCGTCACGAAACCCAGCCCGGCTCGCATTGCGGGCCAGAATCGCGCCACTGCCAACTGTGCGCCTTCCTGCACCTGAACGCCACGCAGGATCGCCGCCGAAATGGCGAGCAGCACCGCATCTGCGAGTAAAGCCATCGGTGCACCGACCAGCTTGATCAAAACGCCAGCCGCGGCCGGGCCTGCGACTTCAGACGACGACGAAGCCAACGCATTCTTCGCATGCGCTTCCACCAAGCGCTCGCGCGCAACAACCTGCGTCAGCACGATCTGCGCAGCACTGCCAGCGATCGTTGCAACGGTGCCTATCGCGAATCCAACGACATATAGCCACAGCATCGACAGCCAGCCCAGCCACCATGCAAGCGGCACGCTCGCGACTATCACCGCCAACAATGATTCACCGATCACATACACCGGCAGCTTGCGCACGCGATCAAGCCACACGCCCGATGGCAGCGAAAACAAAACGAACGGCGCGACTCCCATTGCC
>DATLMT010000048.1:0-9654 GCA_035537135.1 Burkholderiaceae bacterium
TGCAGCACGTCGGCTCAGGCGCGCATCCCGATGCGACCGTCGCGGCGCGGCGGGCGATCACGGAGGCGGCGCAATGTCGCGCAACGTACATTCAGGGCATCCGCGAAGATCTTCCCGAGCCCGCACTGACTTCGTCGGTCCCCCTCGCTGAGTATTGGTCCGCGCCCCCCGAGGTGGCGTTCGGTGATTTGCCGAGCCGTCACTTCGAGGACGTCGCGGATGATGTCCACTTTATGGTCGAGCGGTTAGCTGAGGTTGGCTTGGGTCGCATACTAGCTGTTGACTTGGGCGAGAGTGACTGGCCAGTCAGCGTCACCAAGGTGATCGTTTGTGGCGCGGAGCCACCGCTATTTGTGAACGGGGCCACAGGTCCCTGGTTTGGCTGGCGGGCCCGCAGCGCTCTAGGCCTCAGCGTATGACTGGCTTAGGCCCTAACTGATTACGCGAGGCCTAATTTTGACGATGTGCATCAGCTTGCGATCGAAAATATCTGAAGAATGTCTTCGCTTCGGTCGTCAGAATATAAGTCTCGCTGCCCGCCTCGAGGATCCAATAGGAAATTCTTAGTAACTTAGACCGGGAATTTCACTAACTCTGACGGAAATACCAATAACACTGATTGCCTACAAGAATCTACAGGATCAAACGTCGATGTTGCCGGCCGCCAGCGCGTTGGATTCAATGAACAACCGTCGCGGCTCTACTTCGTCGCCCATTAGCGTCGTGAATATCTGATCCGCGCCAATGGCATCGTCGATCTGCACCTTGAGCATGCGACGCACTGAGGGGTCCATCGTCGTTTCCCATAGCTGCGATGGATTCATTTCGCCCAGGCCTTTGTAGCGCTGACGCGTCACGCCAGATTCGGCCTCGCGCATCAACCAATCGACGGCTTCGGCGAAGCTCGTTACGGACGCCTGCCTCTCCCTTTCACCCGCACCGCGCACGATGCGAGCGCCAGCGCCGATCATTCCTTTGAACGTGCGCGCTGCCGCTGCTAGCGTGGCGTAGTCGGCGCCATGAACGAAGTCGGCATCGATCGCGCTCAGCTTTACGTTGCCGTGATGACGTCGCTCGATGCGCAGTCGGTGCTTGTCGGTGACGGAGTCGTGTTGCGCGTATACGTGCACAGTCGAGTTGCCAAGCGCTTCCGTCAATCGCAATGCAGAGGCTTCGGCGCTCGAAGCATCGTCCAAATCAAGCTCGGTGCCCGCCAGCAGCGATTGCAGTGCAGGACGATCCATCACTCTTGCCAGGCGATCGATGACAGCATCGGCGACTAAGTACTGCCGCGCCAGTGCTTCGAGCGCTTCGCCCTGAATCGGCGCCACTCCTTCAGCAGGAACGAGCTTCGCGTCTTTCAGCGCCAGCGTGATGATGTACTGCGCGAGCTCGTGATCGTCCTTGATGTAGCGCTCGTCCTTACCGTGTTTGATACGGTACAGCGGCGGCTGCGCAATGTAGATGTGACCGTGCTCGACCAGCCGCGGCATCTGCCGATAAAACAGTGTCAGCAGAAGCGTGCGGATATGCGCGCCGTCGACGTCGGCGTCGGTCATGATGATGATGCGGTGATAGCGCAGCTTGTCGAGGTTGAAACCGTCAGGTGTATCGGGCGCACCGATACCCGTGCCGAGCGCGGTGATCAACGTCGCTATCTGCTCGGATGAGATAAGTTTGTCGAAGCGCGCCTTTTCGACGTTGAGCACCTTGCCGCGCAGGGGCAGCACGGCCTGGAACTTGCGATCACGGCCCTGCTTGGCGGAGCCGCCGGCGGAATCGCCCTCGACGATGTAAAGCTCGGACTTTGCTGGATCCCGCTCCTGGCAGTCGGCCAATTTTCCCGGTAACCCAACGCCGTCGAGCACGCCTTTGCGCCGAGTAATCTCGCGCGCCTTGCGCGCCGCTTCTCTGGCACGCGCCGCATCGACGATCTTGCTGCAAATAATCTTGGCATCGGCCGGACGCTCCAGCAGATAGCTTTCGAGTGCACGTCCAACGGCGTCCTCGACGGCAGGCCGTACTTCGGACGACACCAGTTTGTCCTTTGTCTGTGAACTGAATTTGGGCTCGGGCACCTTGACCGACAACACACACGCCAACCCTTCGCGCATATCGTCGCCGGTTGTTTCGACTTTTGCCTTCTTGTCGAACTCGTGGCTCTTGATGTAGTTATTGAGCACGCGCGTCATCGCCGCACGCAGCCCGGTGATGTGTGTGCCACCGTCGCGCTGCGGAATGTTGTTGGTAAATGCGAGCAGGCTCTCGTTGTAGCCATCGTTCCATTGCATTGCGACTTCCACGCCCACCTGCGTCCCGCCAGCGCTCGATTCGGTGCTGACGTAGAACACGTTCGGGTGCAGCACCGTCTTAGCCTTGTTGATGTACTGCACGAAGCCTTTAACGCCGCCTGAAAATGCGAAGTCTTCCTCCTTGGCGTTACGCTGATCAATCAGCTTGATATGAACGCCATTGTTCAGGAACGAGAGCTCGCGCAGCCGCTTCGACAACACGTCGTAGTGAAAGTCGATGTTGGTGAAAATTTGCTCATCGGGTAGAAAGTGGACTTCGGTGCCGCGCCGGTCCGTAGGACCTGTGATCCTCATCGGCGACGCTTCCACCATTCCCAATTCGGACGCCATCGTCTGCACGAGGCGGTCCTGCACATCGCCGCGTCGGAATTCGAGGTGGTGCATCTGGCCACTGCGCCTAATCGTCAATCGCAGCCATTCGGAAAGCGCGTTGACGCACGACACGCCGACTCCGTGCAGCCCGCCGGAGACTTTGTAGCTGTTCTGGTTGAACTTGCCGCCGGCGTGCAGCTCCGTCAGAGCGATCTCGGCCGCGGACCTCTTCGGTTCATGCTTGTCGTCGAACTTGATCCCGGTCGGAATGCCGCGGCCGTTGTCGACGACCGAAATCGAGTTGTCGGTGTGGATCGTGACGATGATGTCGTCGCAAAAACCGGCGAGTGCTTCGTCGACTGCGTTATCGACGACCTCAAACACCATGTGATGCAACCCAGTACCGTCGTGCGTATCGCCGATGTACATGCCCGGACGCTTGCGCACGGCCTCCAGTCCTTCCAGGATCTGGATGCTGCTGACGCCATAGTCCGCCCGCCCGTCAGGTTGGGGCTGGTTCATTTGTGGCTGATCTGGAACAGCTGACATCGGGCGCGCTAGATCCTCATCGGCATGACGACGTACTTGAACTTATCTGAATTCGGCATCGTGATCAGCGCGCTGCCAAGAGCGTCACCGAGAGAGAAGCTGACCTGATCGTTCTTCAAGTTGGCGAGCACATCAAGTAAATAATTGACGTTAAAGCCAATATCAAGAGCGTCCCCCTCATAGCCGATCTCCAGTTCTTCCTGTGCGTCTTCCTGGTCGGCGTTGGTCGAATTGATCTTCAGCATGCCGGTGCCGAGCAGCATCCGAACGCCCTTGAATTTGTCGGTCGTCAGAATTGCTGCGCGCTGAAGCGCGTGCATCAAATCTTCGCGGCTGATCGCAAACACCTTCGTATTGGCAGCCGGCACAACGCGCTGGTAATCGGGGAACTTGCCCTCAACCAGCTTAGAAATCAGCTCGATGTCGCCGAAGCTGAACTTCGCCTGATTGGCCGCCATTTGAACGCGCACCGGATCGTCGGAATCCGGCAGCAGCCGCGACAACTCCAGAATGGTCTTGCGCGGCACGATCGCTTCAACTTTGCTTGACGATTCGGTCTTTGTCACTTCTGCCAACGCCAGCCGATGTCCGTCCGTAGCAACGGCTCGCACCGTCGCGCCGTCAACCACGAGCAGCATGCCGTTTAAGTAGTACCGAATGTCCTGCTGCGCCATCGCGAAATGCACCATGCCTAGCAGATATTTCAAAGTGGCCGCCGGCAGCGAAAAGTCGGCCGCATACTCCGCTTGAGCGACCGTCGGAAATTCTTCGGCCGCCAGTGTTTGCAGGTTAAAACGGCTTTTGCCGCTTGCGACCGCCATTTTCTTGTTCGTCAGCGACAGCTGGACGTCGGAGTCAGGCAGGGCGCGCAGAATGTCGACGAGCTTGCGAGCCGCGATCGTCGTCGATGCAGTTTCGTTGCCGGCACCGATCTCCGCGCTTGTTTGAATCTGTATCTCGAGATCGGTTGCGGTAAACGACACCCTGCCGCCTTCTTTCCGCACCAAGATATTTGCGAGGATCGGCAGCGTCTGCCGGCGTTCAACGATGCCGCTTACGACCTGCAGCGGTTTTAGCAACGCATCGCGATTGGCTTTGACGAGTTGCATTCTCTTTATATCCTTTTCATGACTCTTCTTAATAGCAAGTAGTAATAGAGCAGCGTCTTGCTGGGGACAAACGAACGTAATTCCATTGCATCAATCACTTGCCCTATCCACGGCAGTGTTGACAAGCGCTCTGCTGACATGTGGACTGGCGGTGCAGGGAAGGGACAACTTCTCTGCCATCGCCGCAATGTCCACACCTGTCCCCACCTATACAGCATCTATCCACAGCTTGTTAGCCCTTCAGCGTCTGCTCAAGCACATGCAGGGCATGATTCATTTCGGTGTTTTTTGAGCGCTCACCGGTGATCTTGCGAACAGCGTGCAACACGGTGGTGTGATCACGCCCGCCAAACAGTTCACCGATCTCCGGCAGGCTTTTTTGCGTCAGTTCCTTGGCCAGGTACATCGCGACCTGTCGCGGCAATGCAATCGCGATCGGGCGCCGCTTGCTGTACATGTCCGCAATCTTGATCTTGTAATAATCGGCAACCGTTTTCTGAATCAGTTCGACCGTCACTTGTGCCGTCGACGCCGACAGTAGGTCTTTCAAAGCTTCACGGGCAACGTCGACCGTGATGATTCGCCCGTGAAACGACGAGAACGCCATTACCTTGCGTAATGCGCCTTCCAGCTCGCGTACGTTGCTGCGTAGATTTTTTGCGATGAAGAACGCAACGTCCTCTTTCATCTGGGCGCCCTCGACCTCCGCCTTCTTGAGCAAAATGGCGACGCGCATCTCGAGTTCAGGCGGCTCGATCGCGACCGTGAGGCCGGAGGTGAACCGTGACACCAGCCGGTCTTCCATATCCTTCAGTTCCTTCGGATATGTATCGCTGGTGATGATGATTTGCTTGCGGCCAGCTACCAGCGCTTCAAACGCGTAAAAGAACTCTTCCTGCGTGCGCGCCTTACCCGCGAAAAACTGGATGTCGTCGATTAAAAGCAGATCGAGCGAGTGGTAATAGCGCTTGAAATCGTCGAAAGCCTTGCGCTGGTAGGCGCGCACGACGTCACTGACATACTGCTCGGCGTGGATATAGCGCACCTTGGCGCCACGCGAGCGCGCCAGCACTGCGTTGCCGACAGCGTGCGTCAGATGAGTCTTGCCGAGCCCGACACCGCCGTACAGAAACAGTGGGTTATACGAGCCGCCAGGATTCTCGGCGACCTGCATCGCAGCTGCGCGCGCCAGCTGATTGGCTTTGCCGGTGACGAATGTATCGAACGTCAAATTCGGGTTGAGGCGCGCTCGCTCGAGCGGCTCGTTGGCCACCGAAACCGACGTGACGATCGTCGCCCGCGGAGTGTCGGCTGCTTCCGCGACGCCATCGGCCGCAGCACCATTCAGCGTAATACGCATGCCAGACGCGTCCGTACTGTGGCCTTCAACCGCGAACACAATCGAGATCGGCCGCTGCATGACGCGCGCCACGGCCCCGGCGATCTGTTCGGAAAACTGGGACCGGATGGCGTCTAGTTTCAGGCGATTGGGCGCGCAAATCGTTAACGTTGCGGTCGATTCATCGAACTCGAGTGCTTTAAGCGGCTTGATCCAGGCGGAAAATTGTTGCGGTGTGAGCTCGCTTTCAAGTAGCCGCGAGCAATCGTTCCATAGATGCGTCATTAACTTAACGGCCCCGCGGCTAGCTTTTTATTCGTTCGCGAAAGTGCTTGCCTTCGCCTGGTCCCCGGATGGATGCAAACGCACTCGAACTATGCGCAGAACAAAGCCACCGACGAAGGCATGAATTCTACTCATCCCGCATCGAGTTATCCACAGTAAATTCGCTGGCTGCGAATGAAATTTGGCGTTGCGCCGCAATGACACTTGACGAGTGACTTGCCGCCAGTGTCGAGACCGGTTTGCAGCAATTCGCAGGATCGCGTCTAATGGCGGGCTGCGTAGAGAGTGTGTAGAAAGTGTGCGATGGCCACCAAACGAACCTATCAACCCTCCAAGGTCAAACGCGCCCGCACACACGGGTTCTTGGTGCGTATGCGGTCGCGCGGTGGTCGCGCCGTCATCGCCGCACGCCGCGCCAAGGGCCGGCAACGGCTTGGAATTTGAGCCTGCTGCAATTTTAGGGATTGCTCTGGCGCACGGAGGAGTGCACCGCCCGCACGCGCTGTCCGCGGTCGCGGTGGGGTCTCAAGGTGCCGTTGGTGACAAACGCTATGGCTTTTTTTCGCTGCGCCGGCTTAAAACGCCCGCCGAGTTTTCCGCGCTGCTACGCGCGCCGCGTGAACGATCAATCCGTGCCGCGCGCACAATGTTGTCGATAAACGCGGCGTGGGAGCCGGCCAACGGCGATGCTGTGGGACGCGTTCGCTTCGGTGTCACCGTAGGCAAGCGCAACGCGCGTCGCTCGGTGGACCGGGCACTGATCAAGCGCGTCGTGCGCGAAGCGTGCCGACACTATGCCGCTCCCTTCGAAGACTGTGCCACGCAAGGTTCGGCGCGAATCGACATTGCGCTGCGCTTGAAGTCATCGCTGGTAGACGCGCACGGCGCGCCGCTTTCTATGCGAGCGTGGCGGCGTCAAGTGCGTACCGACGCGAACGATTTATTGCAGGCAGCGCTAACTCATATTGCTCGCCGGCTGGCGCCCTTGACGAATTGACGTGACGCCGTTTTAGATGTTCAAGACAATATTAATTGCGTTCATTCGCGGCTATCGATTCGCGCTCTCGCCGTGGCTCGGCAACGCATGCCGTTATTGGCCTACCTGCTCTGAATACTCGATGCAAGCGATTGAGCAACACGGCGCCTGGCGTGGCGGTTGGATGATGCTGACGCGACTGGCGCGCTGCCACCCTTACGCCGCGGGCGGCGTCGATCCGGTTCCGGCGCAATTTAGTTGGCGTTGCTGGTGTCAGCGGGACGACACCGAATCAAGGTCATTGACTTCCTTTACGTCTCCTCATGAGCACTGATATCCAGCGCACGATTTTGTTGGTGATTTTCGGCTTCTCGCTGTTCATGCTGTGGGATCGCTGGCAGATTTATAACGGCCGCGCGCCGATGTTTGGGCCTGCGCCACAGTCGCAAGTTGCGCCGGGATCGCGATCCGTGCCGGCGTCAGCGCCGACTCAAGCCGCGACCAGTAGAACGTCCGACGCCGTGCCGGTGCCGCAAGCGGCCACACCGTCTTCAGTTCCAACCGCCCCACCAGCTGATTCGTCACCGCAGGCAGGCAAGTCGCTGCCGGTCGTGATCGAGACTGATTTGCTGCGCGTGTCGATCGACCCATTGGGGGCTGTCGTGTCGCGCGTGGAACTGCTCGAACAAGCCGCGGCGCCCGACTGGACGGCGAGCGGGCTGATCGGGCTCGTCACCGGCAAACGACACGACCCGAATGCCACAACGGTGCTGCTCGATGTCGGCCCGAACCGTGTGTATGTCGCGCAGAGCGGAATCGTCGGCGGCAACTTCCCAAACCACCGGACTCTGTTCAAGCCGATGGACGGGCCTGCAGTGTTAAAGCCCGGGCAGGATCAGGTCGATGTTCGCTTCAGCGCTGATAGCGGTGGCGTGCGCGTTGTCAAGACCTATACCTTCTATCGGGGGCGTTACGCGGCTGACGTCAAGCACGAGATCGTCAACCTGACTGACAAGCCTCTGTCGCCCTCCGTGTACATGCAGCTGACGCGCGACGGCAACAAACCCGATGGCGAGTCCGCTCTGTATTACGTGTACACCGGGCCGGCGATATTTACCGAGCAGGAGAAGTTTCGCAAGATCGAATTCTCGGAGATCGAAAAGAACAAGGTTCAGCTGCCGAAGGCATCCGACAACGGCTGGATCGGAATGATTCAGCATTACTTCGTATCGGCGTGGGTGCCGCCCCCGGGCGCGCCACGCGAGTACTACGCGCGCACGGTGGAAAAGAATCTGTATTCGATCGGCAGCATTGTTTCGCTGCCCTCGCTGGCGCCGAACGCGACGACAACTTCGCAGTCGACGCTGTACGTTGGCCCGCAGGACCAGGACGCGCTCGAAAAAATCGCCCCCGGTCTGGACCTGGTCGTCGACTACGGTTGGCTCACCGTCCTTGCGAAGCCGATTTACCTGCTGCTCGCTTTTCTGCACGGCATCGTTGGCAACTGGGGTTGGGCAATCGTGTTGCTGACAGTGTTGATCAAGGCGGTGTTTTATCCGCTGTCGGCGGCAAGCTATAAATCGATGGCAAAGATGAAGGAAGTTTCGCCGCGACTGATGAAGCTGCGCGAGCAGTATGGCGACGACAAGCAGAAGATGAACGTCGCAATGATGGAGCTGTACAAGACGGAGAAGATCAATCCGCTCGGCGGGTGCCTCCCAATACTCGTGCAGATTCCCGTGTTCATCGCGCTTTACTGGGTGCTGCTGGCAAGTGTCGAAATGCGCAATGCGCCGTGGATTCTGTGGGTGCAGGACCTTGCGACACCCGATGCGTGGCTTATTTTGCCGCTTCTGATGATGGGAACGATGTGGATTCAGTACAAGCTGAATCCGACGCCGCCCGATCCGGTACAAGCGCGCGTGATGATGCTAATGCCGCTGATTTTCGGTGTGATGTTCTTTTTCTTTCCCGCCGGCCTGGTGCTGTACTGGCTGACCAACAACATTTTGTCGATCGCTCAGCAGTGGTACGTGACGAAGCAGATCGCCGGCGCGAAGCGGGCCCGCTAGCCGTCATTGTTTTGCATTGCGACGTGAGCGCAGCAGCACAAACGCCGGCCACAGCCAGATACTCGCAGCCCATAGCAGGACGCGCATGATCGACAATCGTCCGGCCTCGCCTCGGTGCGCAACGACGAATACGACCACAGCTCCGAGCACGACCCACATCACAAAGCCGGCGTAAACAAGCGCGCGCGTTTGATAAGCGTCGCCGATATGGCTCGCCACGATTGCGGACGCCAGCACTGATAAGACCAGCGCGCAGATCACGCCCGCCAGCGGTGGGCCATAGCGAGCTAAAGGATCGTCTTCGGGCATCGAGCGCATTTTGCCCCCGCGGCGACCGTAAACTGGCGCTGATGGTCAACACCGCGGCCGCCGATCCGATCGTTGCGGTTGCCACGGCCCCGGGCCGCGGTGGCATCGGCATCGTTCGCGTTTCGGGCACGTCGATCAAACCGATTATCGACGCGATATTGGGCGCGCGCGCCGTCGAATTAAAACCGCGCTGCGCGCTGTATACCGAGTTTCTCGCCGATGACGGGACCGAGATCGACCGCGGCATCGCGCTCCATTTTCCGGCGCCACATTCGTATACCGGCGAGAGCGTGCTAGAGCTGCAGGGCCACGGAGGCCCGGTGGTTCTGCGCATGTTGCTCACACGCTGCCTGCGGGCGGGCCGCGAGATCGGGCTGCGTATTGCCGAGCC
>DATLMT010000049.1:0-10646 GCA_035537135.1 Burkholderiaceae bacterium
TGGTACATCACCCCCAAGTCAGCGCTGAAGTAGACGCGCGAACCGGCGCGCGGCGATAGGCCCCAGCCGACCCCCACGTACGGGCTCGCCTTCGAAAACGTCACGCGGCCGTCGAGGGAGCCGACCTGCGCCGACGAATAATTGGTACCGTTGATATTGATCGTGGCGCCCCCGGGCCGCGCGGTGCCGGCAAAACGCTGATTGTTGTAGGCCAGTCCGCCCGACAGCCTGAAGTTGCCCGCGTAAGGATGCCAGTCGGCCAGCAGAAATCCGGTCCCGAAGCGAAGCTTGCCCTCGTAGCGGATACCACTCTCGTCGTAGTCGTACGACACCGACCCGCCATTGACGAGGCCGCGAATGCCAAAGCGATCAGTTACCAGCGACTCGAGCTCGAGCCCGATACCGGGCGTGCCTAATCTGAGTCCGCCACCAATACTCTGCGCGGCCGAGTTGGCCGTAAGAAACAACGTGACGAGCAGAAGCAACGACCCGATGGTTTTGTGATTTGCTGCCACGCCGACTCCCAATCGACCCCCGCGGATCGCACACCTAACACTAACCTTGATGGTGCCGCCCGAATGCGCGGTCTGTCACGCAATTCTTGCGGAATTCCGTAGCAACTGTTGGGCCGTCCGTCACGTGAAAAGGAGGAGCTCGCCCGAAAGCGCGATACACCTAGGCTACCTTGTCACAAATTTGCGAACGTGTTACTGCCGGTCGTCGGCGCCCGAAGCTATTCCGGTTCTTCAAACTTCGGTTCACGCCGCATCGGCGGCGACGAAGTGCGTCGCGGCCGCTCATCGCGTCCGAAGCGGTCCGACGGCGCTCGTGAACGCGCACCGGACGGCGGGCCGGAGCGCGGACCCCCTGGCGCCCCGGTTCGGTTAAAAGCCGGCCGTGGACCCCCGCCGACCGTTCGCGCGAGCCTGATCACCATCCTGAGTGCCTCATTTACCGCTTCGGAGTCGCGAAACACGCGTGCTACATCGGGATCCAGCGCAATGGCTCCGTCTCTGACCGGCGTGCGCAACCGCTCGCCGTAGGGCGAGTCACGCATCGGGGCCGGCCGGGACGGGCGCTCGGCGCGCTGGTACGGATCGGCGCGGCTGAAATCACGGGGCCCGGCGCGCGCCGCGCCGAACTTGCGGTCCTGCGCAGCGCGGGCGCGCGGCCCGCTGCGTGTGCCGGCAGGCGCATCACGATCTTTCTCAAAACGTTTCATCACTAAACCTATGCGGCTTTCTTCTGGTCGCGCAATTCACGCCGCAGGATCTTTCCGACATTCGTCTTCGGCAAGTCCGAACGGAACTCGATGTACTTCGGTTTCTTGTAGCCGGTCAAATGCTCTTTGCAAAAGTCTGACAGATCTTTTTCGGTCAGCGCAGCGTCTTTCTTCACAACGAACAGCTTCACCGCTTCCCCCGCGCTGTCGTCGGGCACTCCAATCGCGGCGCATTCGAGCACGCCCGGATGCATTGCCACCACGCCTTCGACTTCGTTCGGATACACGTTGAAACCGGAGACGAGGATCATGTCTTTCTTGCGGTCGACGATCTTCGTATAGCCCTCTGCGTCCATGATGCCGATGTCGCCGCTGCGAAAAAATCCGTCGGGTGTCATCACTTTCGCCGTTTCGTCAGGGCGCTGCCAGTAGCCGGCCATCACCTGCGGCCCGCGGATCCCGATCTCGCCTGTGCTCCCCACCGGCAGTTGCTTGCCATCATCATCCAGGATAGCTATGTCGGTCGACGGCATCGGCAGCCCAATCGAGCCGCTGTACTTCGTCGTGTTGGTCGGGTTGCAGGTCGCGCCCGGGGACGTTTCCGACAAACCATAGGCCTCACAAATCGGACTGCCTGTGACCTTCAGCCACTTTTCGGCCACCGCCTGCTGTACCGCCATCCCACCGCCGAGCGAAAGTATCAGTGACTTGAAGTCGAGCTTCTTAAAGTCTTCGTTATTCAGCAATCCATTGAACAGCGTATTGACCGCCGGGAATACGCCGAACTTGTGCTTGCCAAGCTCTTTCACGAACGCAGGAATGTCGCGCGGATTAGGAATCAACAAGTTCTTGCCGCCGGTACGCATTGACAACAATGCGCAGCAGGTCAGCGCAAAGATGTGATACAGCGGCAACGCCGTCACCGTGATCATCTGCTCGCCGGGCTTCAACTTCGCCAGTGCCGGCTGGTACCAGGCTTCAGCCTGCAGCATGTTGGCAATCACGTTGCGATGCGTGAGCGTTGCACCTTTGCTGACGCCGGTGGTTCCTCCGGTGTATTGAAGGAAGGCAACATCGTTGTGGCTGCATTCGACCTGCTTCAGGCTCATCTTCGAGCCCGCGGCGAGCACGTCGTTCCAGCGCAGCGCGTTCGGCAATGAAAACGCGGGCACCATCTTTTTGACGTTGCGTACGACGAAGTTGACGATCAGGCTCTTCGGAAACGGCAACATGTCGCCCATCGCACAAACGACGACGGTCTTGGTCGGCACCTTGTCAATCACCTGTTGCAGCGTGGTGGCAAAGTTTTCGAGAATGAAAATAGCCTCGGCACCCGAATCCTTTAACTGATGCTCGAGCTCGCGCGGCGTGTACAGCGGATTGACGTTGACCACCGTACAGCCGGCGCGCAGCACGCCGGCCATTGCCGCCGGATACTGCAGTACGTTCGGCATCATGATCGCCACCCGCGTGCCTTTGGCGAACCCCTTGCTCTGCAGCCAAGCGCCAATCGCTGCCGAGTGTTGGTCGAGCTGCCCGAATGTCATTTCGGCGCCCATGAAGCTGTATGCGCCCTGGCCGCTGAACTTCTTGAACGCTTCGTCGAAAAGCTGGATCAGCGATTTGTATCGGCCTGCATCAATGTCGGCGGGCACGCCTTGCGGATAGTTTTTCAACCAGAACCGGTCCATGGTCTCCCTTTATCTTTTAGTTTTCAGTTCTTGTAACAAGCGGCAGCCGTCATCATAGACGCGAGCTAACGCTGCGCCAGCATGCCGCGCAGCGATGCGTCGCGGCGCTCCTTCGGCAGCGCGGCCAGGCGCTTGACCTCTTCGTAGAACCGCGGAAAGTCTCCACTCACTTGCTGCAGCAGTGCGTCGAATGCGGGTACCAGATCGTTGTAAGCCGCGATCGATGCCAGATGCGCATTGGTCAGATCCTGCGCAAAGAATCGGTCATATCCGGCAAACCCACCCCAGCTCGCCTTCAATCGCGAGTAGTCGTCTTTTAATGCCGCAAACAGGTGCTGCTTGCGCGCTCTCTTGCGATCGTCCGTTTCGTTGCTGCGGTAGTTCTGAAACAGCAGCTCTCGATACTGCAACAGCAAATTCAGAAACTCGTGGCGTCGCTGCGCGAACTGGGAATATGCTTTTCGCGACGCATCATCGCCATGTGCGGCGAGCCAACGACGCACACCTTCGCGCTCAACCGCGGTGGCGAACGACTCGTTGAAGGTCGTATCCCCGGCGACGAACACCACCTGATGAGCGAGCTCGTGAAAGACCAACCCAGCGAGCTGACCTTCGGTGCCGCCGATAAAAGTGTTCAACAAAGGATCCGAAAACCATCCAAGCGTGGAATACGCCGGAACGCCGGCAACGTTGACCTCATAACCTTCGGCACGCAGCGCTGCAGCAGCATTGTCGGCCGAGCCGCGATCGAAGTAGCCGCGATAGACGGCGCACCCGACCACTGGATAGCACCATTGCTTCAATTCGAGCGACAACTCAGGCGCAGCGAACACATTCCACACAACATAAGGCCGCTGCAGGTCCGCATAAGACCGGTAGCTTCCATTTTCGGGCAGACCAAGCTCCAGCGATGCGAATGCGCGCATCTGCTGCGCACGTTGCAAACGCTGCTTCAGTGATTCAGGGGTAGCCGGGTCAGCCACAAGCTCCGGAATCGGGCGGGCAGCCCGCAGCATCGCAAAATGTCCGTCAATAGACTGCGCGTAGTAGCCGAGCGATGAACAGCCGGCAGCCACCGCGATCGCAAGTACGATCGCGCCGGGGAGCAACACGCGCTTAGTGAAAACCGGGGAAATCATCGGGCGCAATTGTGCCCGCTGATTTCCGCGACGCTCAATGAGGTAATCGGCAGATCACGCGGCGCAGCTTGCCGCTTACCTGGTCCCGTACCGGCGGACGCCGCGCAATATCGATCGACACCGCTCCGATGCCGAGTGTGTCGAAGTAGCTGCCAAGCGCACGGCGAACGTCAGACACCGATCCATGCTCGTCGCCGATCCGAACTTGCAGCTTGCGTGGCGCCGTTTGCGTCACCTGAAAGTTGTGAACGCACGCATCGTCCTCCATCACAGTCGTCAACGCGAGCGGCACTACCGTCGCGGTTCCACCTTCAGCCCTCGGCAAGACCAGTGCCTCATCAGTGCGACCCTCGACTGACATCATTGGAAACCGGCTTCCGCATCCGCACGGCGTATCGGCGATCGTCACTGCATCACCCAAGTCATAACGAATCAGCGGTTGAATTCGATTCGCCAGGTTGGTCAATAGAACCGAGTGCGAGCGTGTTCCGGCAGGTACGGGCCGCCCATACTGGTCGATCGGTTCCAGAATGACCCAGTCGCTGTTCAAGTGCAGGCGTCGATACGGGCACTCCCATGCAATCGGCAGAAACTCCGATGCGCCGTACGAATTGCGCACAGCACAGTCAAATGCGCGCTGCACTTGCGCGCGCACCGGGTTCGCCAGTGTTTCGCCACCCGTCCATACTTCACGTAGATGCAACTTAAGCCGGCCCGCCTGCTGCTCATCGGCCAGCATCTGCGCGGCGGTGGGATACGAGGCGAGGAGGGTCGGGCGAAACTCGTTCAATTGCGCGACCAGTTGCGCCAGTGGCTGCAGCAGCGAAAACCCTTTTAGCGATGCAGTCAACCACGGCATCGAGCGCCGCATGCGTTCTACAGTCGAAATGCCGGCAAAATGCCCGCCGGTCGCAGCGACCATCGCGTAGCGATCACCGGCGATTAATTGGCGCGCCAGGTCGGATGCCGACCGTACTCCGCGAAACCGCTGCCATTCGAGCGCGTCATAGACGGCGATGGCATCAGGATCGTGGACAAAGTAACCCGGCTCACCGGTCGTGCCCGAACTGGTCCACACCGAATAGCGTCCAAGCAACGCACCGCCACAACGGTCCGGCTGCGCGACAAATTCGTCGACCGCGCGACGCGTTACTGCTGGCTCCGTCACCACGTCGTCGAAGTTCGCCATCAGTGACTGTTTGGTTACCGGCGGCAGATCAGTCAATCGCAAACGCGAGCTCGAACTCACTCGCAACTTGCGATACAGCTTCGAGTAGTAGGGAGAGCACTCAAAGGCGTGAGCGACCAGCGCAATCAGTCTCTGCTCGCGTTCAAGTGCAGTCGCAGCAGTTGAGGCAAGGGAGCCAGTCCACACGTTGAGTGCCGCCTTGCTCCAGCGCGCCGCGTCATAAACAGCGGAAAGCGGCAGATCGAAAAGCGAAGGTGGAACCGCAGCCATCGCAAGATAAGGTGCAACCTGAGGCAAAGCGTATTGTCGCGCCGCACGCCACTGCGCCCATGCCCCAAATCGGGGACCTTCCCTCACTGCGGTGCAATATCTACCAGGCAGTCATAAAACGTCGGCGCGCGTCCGATGTCGGTCAATCGGTCGCTGGTCAGCTCGTTCGCGTTCTTGCCATCGCGCGCCAGCTTTTTCCACCAGATTGACAAAGCCACGACGCATCCCGGTCGGGCTCGATCGGTCACGCGCGCCAGCACGTCGATGCTTCCGCGCTCGTTAAAGACACGAGCGCGACCGCCGTCGACAACCCCGCGAGCAAGCGCGTCGCGTGGGTGAATTTCAACGGTGGGCTCGCCGTCGATCGATCGCAAACTTGTGACGTTGACGAACGTCGAGTTTAGGAAATGGCGCGCCGGCGGAGAAATGATCGCGAGTGGATAGCGTCGAGCAAGCTCGCCGCCGTCGGGCGCCTCATAAGGCGAGATGTACGCAGGCAACGGGTCCTGGCCGAGCCTCGCGACTTGCTCAGAGTAGAACTCGCAGCGTCCCGAAGGTGTTGCGAACGCGCCCTGCGCAAACGGCGCGTACTTTTCAGGCACGTCGAGCCGCTGCCACCCGGTTTGCTTCAGGCGCACCCAGTCGAAGCTCGCCGCGGGACCTTCGCGCTTGAATGCCTGCGCTGCGATCTGGTCGTCGGTTTCGGCGAAGCAGGGCTCGTCGAATCCCATCGCCGCTGCAAGGCGGCGAAAAATTTCGCTGTTCGGCAACGCTTCGCCGAGCGGCTCGATCGAAGCATTGTTCGCCAGCATGTACAGGTGCCCGTAAGACCTGTGCACGTCAACGTGCTCGAGCTGCGTGGTCGCCGGCAGCACATAGTCGGCGTAGTCGGCCGTGTCGGTCATGAAGTGTTCAAGCACGACCGTGAACAGGTCCTCGCGTGCAAAGCCGCGGGCGACTTCGCGCGACTGCGGCGCGACGGCCATCGGATTGCTGTTGTAGACGATCAGAGCCTCGATCGGCGGATTAGCGCGCTGCAGATCGCGTCCGATGGTCGACATATTGATCGTGCGCGGCGTTTTTCCTGCAAGCAGATCCGGCCGCTGCAATGCTGCGATGTCAACCGGGTACACGCCGCTGGTCGACAGCAGCACACCGCCGGCCGCGTCGCGCCAATGTCCGGCGAGCGCTGGCAGACATGCCACCGCGCGCACCGCATTACCACCCCCGCGTGCGCGCTGCATACCGTAGTTGAGCCGGATCGCCGCCGGCCGAATCTGCCAGTAGTCGCGCGCGAAATCTTCAATCTCGGCTGCGCTGATGCCGCAGATCGACGCGACTCGCGCCGGATCAAATTCTTCAGCGCGCCGTTCAAGCTCTTCGTAGCCTAGTGTGTAGCGCTCGATGTAGTCGCGATCGAGCCAACCCTCGCGCATCAACACATGCATCACGCCAAGCGCAAAGGCAGCGTCGGTACCCGGCATCAGCGCAATGTGCTGGTGACATTTTTCCGCCGTCAACGAGCGATACGGATCGATGGCGATCAGCTTCGCGCCGCGCCGCTTGGCTTCCTGCGCGCGGCTCCACAAATGCAGGTTGGATGCGATCGCGTTGCAACCCCAGAAAACGATCAGCTTGCTGTTCTGAAACTGCTCGATGTCGGTGCCGGTCCTGGTACCGATCGTGTAGGTAAGCGCCTCCGCGCCTGCGGTGGCGCAGATGGTGCGGTCAAGAAAACTCGCGCCGAGCTTGTGAAAGAAGCGCGCCGCCATGCCCTCACCTTGCACCAGACCCATCGTGCCGGCGTAGCTGTACGGCACGATGCCCTGCGGATCGCGATTGGCAATCTCCCGCAGGCGGTGCGCGATGTCACGCAATGCTTCGTCCCATGACACGCGGATAAACCGCCCCTCACCTTTCGCGCCGACGCGCTTCATCGGATGCAGCAAACGGTCTGGGTGATACGTGCGTTCGAGATAGCGCGAAACTTTGGTGCACAGCGTGCCCGCGGTGGTCGGATGCGTCGGATCGCCAACGACTTTGACCGCAACGCGGATCGGTGCGCGCCCGGTCGCTGCGCGCCCGCCCCCCGATTGGCCACGCGATGAGCTTGGGGCGGCCGTGCGCTCGCCGGGCCCTTGCTCCTGTCGCACCGTAACCAGCATCGCGCACGTATCGGGACAATCGTGTGGGCACGCGGCGCGCACGATCGTTTCAGTGTCAGCAATTGAATTGGCCGACGTCTCCATGATTGCGGCTAGAGCTGCTCGCTCGGCAGCGGCTGCGCGATGATGCGATCGAAGAACGCTTCGCACGCGGCGACCTGCTCGTAGCTGATGTACTCGTCGGGCTTATGCGCCTGGTCGATGCTGCCCGGGCCGATTACCACGGTGGGAATGCCCGCTTTCGAGAACATGCTCGCCTCGGTGGCGAAGCCCACTGCACCAGCCGTCAGGTGCGTCGTGCTAGCGACCCGCTGCGCCCACCGCACGAGCGGATGTTCAGGCGCAATACCAAACGCCGGCAGATCCATGCCGCACTCAAACGCGATGGCGGCATCGGTTGTCACTCGCCGCATTTCAGGCAGCAACTCGCGCTCCGCGTAGTCAACGATCCTTTGCGTCAACTCATCGGTCGAGGTTGCCGGCAGATTGCGCATCTCGAACACAAACTCGCAATCACGCGGAACGACGTTGACCGCGATTCCGCCCTTGATCAATCCGGTTTGCAGCGTTGTGTAAGGCACGGCAAAGCGCGCATCGCGCGGCTCGTCGCGGGCGAGGTTGTCGGCCACTTGCCGAATAAACGCAACCAGCTTCGCTGCAAACTCGATCGAGTTCACGCCGTCAGGCGTCAGCGACGAATGTGCCTCAAGGCCACGGACGCGGCAGCACAGATCGCGCTTGCCCTTGTGCGCAACAATGGCGCGCATGTCGGTCGGTTCGCCAATGATGCAGCCCGCGGGGCGAATGCCGCGCTCGGCGAGGTCGGCCAGCAAGTCGCGCACGCCGAAGAACGTCGTTTCCTCGTCATACGTCAGCGACAAATGCAGCGGTAATATTTCCTGTGCCGCCAGAAACCTTGGCACCGCGGCCAACGCGATCGCGATGAAGCCTTTCATGTCGGCACTGCCACGACCGTGAATTCGGCCATGACGATGATCGGCAACGAACGGATCGCTGGACCAATCCTGGCCGTCGACGGGCACCGTGTCGGTATGGCCCGAAATCACGAGCCCGCCGGACTTGATTCGATCCGGCTCCGCCGAAAGCGTGGCAAACAGATTCGCCTTGTTGCGCGCCGAGTCGTAGATCAGCTTCGAACGCACGCCAAGGCGCGCCAGTTCGTCGCGCGCGTACTCGATCAAACCTAGGTTGGAATCGCGGCTGACGGTCGGGAAGCCGATCAGCCGGTCAATCATTTCGAGCGATCCGACGGATGGCGCCGCCGGCGACAGCGGCATGTCTACGGGCTTGTTCATAGGCAGATTCTAGTGCGCGTAGGATTGACTCTCCTGTTCGCATCAATTCCCCCAGAGCCATGCAACTGATCGACCGAGTCGTCCAGTTTCGCGCTGAAATTCAGCAGATCCGGCGCGATCTTCACGCCCACCCCGAATTGCGCTTCGAAGAAACACGCACTAGCGATGTCGTCGCCGCGAAGCTTGCTGAATGGGGGCTCGAGGTGACACGCGGCCTGGGCGGAACCGGAGTCGTGGCCACCTTGAAGCAGGGACAATCCAAGCGCGCGGTCGGCTTGCGCGCTGACATGGACGCCCTGCCGATACAGGAGACCAACGGTTTCGCGCATCGCTCGACACATGCAGGCAAGATGCACGCGTGCGGACACGACGGTCACATGGCGATGCTGCTCGCTGCCGCCAAGTATCTGGCCGAAGAGAAATTGCTCGATGGCACCGTGCACTTCATTTTCCAGCCCGCCGAAGAAGGGGGCGCGGGCGCGCAGAGAATGATCGACGACGGACTGTTCGAGCGCTTCACTTGCGATGCGGTGTTCGGCATGCACAACTGGCCCGGACTCAGGGTCGGAGAATTCGGAGTGACCGGTGGTCCGATGATGGCTTCAAGCAACGAGTTCGAAATCACCGTAATCGGTAAAGGTGCGCACGCCGCGATGCCGCATCTGGGAATCGACCCGGTATTCATTGGAATTCAGATCGTCAACGGCCTGCAGGGAATCATTACGCGCGTCAAGAAGCCGATCGACTCTGCCGTGTTGTCGGTCACAATGATCCGGGCCGGTGAAGCGGTCAACGTCATTCCGGAGAGCGCGAAGATTTCAGGAACGGTTCGAACGTTCAAGGACGACGTGACCGCGCTGGTGGAAAGGGAGATGAAACGCATCGTCGAGATGACGTGCGCGGCGCATGGCGCCGAGGGTAAATTCACCTTCAAATGGAATTATCCGCCGACCGTCAATGATGCCGTTGAAGCCGAGTTTGCGGCCACAGTCATGGACGATATCGTTGGCGCCGACAACGTCGTGCGCAATATTGAGCCGACCATGGGTGCCGAGGATTTTGCGTTTATGCTGAAAGCGAAGGCAGGCGCTTACGTGTTTATCGGCAACGGCGATGGGACACACCGCGCCGCCGGTCACGGGCTGGGTCCGTGCATGCTGCACAATCCGTCGTACGACTTCAACGACGAGCTGATCCCGTTAGGAGCCACTTACTGGGTGCGCCTGGCGCAAAAATTTCTGGCGCGACCTCTTTAGCGATTTCCGCTAGTCCATACGCCGGAATGCGGTAGTTTTGCCCCGCGGTTACTGTCTATCGCTGCGGCTTTCCGGCTGTATCTTGCCTCCGATGCAACTGCCACTTATTCGCGCTGCTTACGCCACGCTCGCCTTATTGGCGATGAGTGGCTGCGCGACCGTGACCGGCGAAGCAACGCAGGCCATCAATATCCAGACTGTCGATGCCAATGGGAAATCGGTCGACGGCATGAAATGCCGCATCGTCAACGGCTCGGCCGAATATATGGGCGACACACCGCTGTTCGGCTTACGGGTGCGCAAGTCGCCCACGCCGCTGGTGGCAGAGTGCCAGCGCACGGGTTATCCGATGACACGCGCGCTGATCATTTCACGCGCCGATCTCGCTTCCGGATCGA
>DATLMT010000050.1:0-25407 GCA_035537135.1 Burkholderiaceae bacterium
CAGGCCGTGGCCGGCGGCCATATGCCGAACTTAAAGCGCGTGTTGTCCGAGGGCACCGCGCTGCTGGCGGACTGCGTTGTTCCGAGTTTTACCAATCCCAATAACCTTTCGATTGTTACCGGCGCGCCACCGTCGGTGCACGGCATTTGCGGCAACACGTTGTTCGACGTTGAGGCCAACGAAGAAGTGCTGATGAACGATCCCAAATGGCTGCGCGCGCCGTCAATTCTGGCAGCGGTCGCCGATAGCGGGAAATCGGTTGCAGTGGTGACCGCGAAAGACAAATTGCGGCGGCTGCTCGGTCACAAGCTGCGCGGCATCTGTTTTTCTGCTGAGAAAGCCGACCAGGTGACGCAGCTTGAAAACGGCATCGATGACGCCGTCTCGCTGGTTGGCATGCCGGTGCCCGATGTCTATAGCGCGGAACTGTCTGAATTTGTCTTCGCCGCCGGAGTAAAGCTGATTCAAAAGCAGCGCCCCGACCTTCTGTACCTGTCGACTACCGACTACGTGCAGCACAAGCACGCCCCTGGCGATGAACATGCAAACCGTTTCTATGCAATGTTCGATCGTTATCTGGGCCAGCTTGACGCGCTCGGCGCGGTGTTCGTCGTCACCGCTGACCACGGCATGAACGCAAAAACTCGCCTCGACGCCAGCCCGAACGTTATCTATCTGCAGGACTTGCTCGATGAGTGGCTTGGTGACGAACGCTCGAGAGTGATTCTGCCGATTACTGACCCCTACGTTGTACATCACGGCGCGCTCGGATCGTTTGCAACGATTTATCTGTCTACGGATGCCGTCGGCGACGTGATCAATCGACTTCGATTGCTGATGGGAATCGAGTTGGTGTTGCCGCGTGCCGAAGCAGCGCAGCGCTTTGAGCTGCCACCGGACCGGATCGGCGACATCGTCGTCGTTTCCGAGCGCAGCTTTGTACTCGGTACCGCCCGTAGCCGGCACGACCTGTCGCAGCTTGAATTGCCGCTGCGCTCGCACGGCGGGATCTCCGAGCAGCGCGTGCCGCTGATCATTAACCGCCGCATCGAGGGTATTGATGCGAACCGACGCTGGCGGAATTTCGACGCTTTCGATCTTGCACTGAATTTTGCGCAATGAACGCACGCATTGACTCGCTGCAAGGTCCAGTCAAAACGGAATCGCTGCGCATCGCGGGCGAGAAGGTCGCGGGCGATCGCCACTTCGAAGTGCGTTACCCGTACACCGGCGAAGTGGTCGCGGTCGTACCCCGTGCGTCGGTAGACGATGTGCGACGCGCGATCGACATCGGCGCGAAGTTTCGCAGCCCACTGACGCGGCACGACCGTTATCGAATTCTGATGAAGGGCGGCGAGATCATTGCTAATCGCCGCGACGAAATCGCGCGGTTGATCACGCTTGAATCCGGCCTGTGCCTAAAGGACACGTTGTACGAAGTGGGCCGCGCCAGTGATGTGCTGCTGTTTTCCGCAAATCAGGCGCTGGTGGACGACGGCCAGGTGTTCTCGTGCGACATCGCGCCTCACGGGCGCAAGCGCAAGGTTTATACGATGCGCGAACCGCTGTTGGGGGTGATCACCGCGATCACGCCGTTTAATCATCCGCTCAATCAGGTCATCCACAAGGTCGCACCCGCGATTGCGACCAACAATAGAGTGGTCCTGAAGCCGAGCGAAAAGACTCCGCTGGCCGCTTACTTGTTGGCTGACGTCTTGTACGAGGCGGGCTTGCCGCCGCCGATGTTGTCCGTCATCACAGGTGACCCGCGCGAGATTGCCGACGAGCTGTTGACGAACGCGCAGGTTGATTTAGTGACTTTCACTGGTGGTGTGGATGTCGGCAAGCTTATTGCTGCAAGGGCCGTCTACAAACGGCAGGTGCTGGAGCTTGGCGGTAACGACCCGATCATCGTGATGGAAGACGCCGATCTCGACGAAGCAGCAACACTTGCCGCCAGCGGCTCTTATAAGAACTCCGGCCAGCGCTGCACGGCGGTCAAGCGCATGCTGGTGCAGCAGAAGGTGGCAGACCGCTTCGTCGAGCTGCTGCTCCAAAAGACAAAGGCGCTGAAGTTCGGTGATCCGCTCGATCCCTCGAATGATATGGGCACCGTCATTGACGAACCCGCGGCGCAGCAATTCGAGCAGCGGGTCGACGAAGCAGTCTCGCAGGGCGCGAAACTGCTTACGGGCAACGAGCGCACGGGCGCGCTGTATTCGCCCACCGTCGTCGACCAGGTCAGGCCCGAGATGACACTCGTCAAGCAGGAAACGTTCGGCCCGGTCTCGCCGGTGCTTCGCTTCGACACGATCGACGACGCGATTGCAATCAGCAACTCGACCGCGTACGGCTTGTCGTCTGCAGTTTGTACCAATCGGCTCGACTACATCACGCGCTTCGTCTCGGAGTTGCAGGTCGGTACCGTCAACGTGCGCGAAGTGCCCGGATACCGGTTGGAACTGACGCCTTTCGGCGGCATCAAGGACTCGGGATTGGGATACAAAGAAGGTGTTCTAGAAGCGATGAAGAGCTTCACCAACACCAAGACGTATTCCCTGCCCTGGTAGCGAGGCAACCGAAACGCAAACTTTGCTGAACCTGTTGGCCGCGATTGCACTGCTCGTGTGGGGCACGCACATTGTGCGTACCGGCGTGCTGCGCGTCTATGGCACGAACCTGCGACAAGTGCTGCGGCGGAGCGTCGGCAATCGCGGCTCGAGCTTTGTCGCTGGCGTCGGCGTGACCGGGCTGCTGCAGAGCTCGACTGCCACCGCGCTGCTCGCTTCCTCGTTCGTGGCGCAGGGAATGATCACGACAGCGGCCGCGCTGGCGGTGATGCTCGGCGCCGACGTCGGCACCGCATTGATGGTGCAGTTTTTCTCGCTGAACCTGGCATGGCTGGCACCGCTGCTGATCGTGGCCGGTGTTGTCGTCTATCTGTCGAAGAAGAACGAGCGCGGCGGACAGATCGGCAAGATCGTGCTGGGCCTTGGCGTGATCATCCTCGCGTTGCAGATGGTCACGGCCGCAACGGAGCCGCTGACTCAGGCGTCGGGCGTGCGCGTGCTGTTCGCACAGCTTTCGGGCGACTTGCTGTTGGACGTGTTGATCGGCGCATTGCTCGTGGTGGTTTCGTATTCGAGCCTCGCGGTCGTGCTGTTGGTCGCAACGCTGGCCGCTACTCATGTCGTACCGATCGAAGTTGCGCTGCCGATCGTGCTGGGCGCCAATCTTGGCAGCGGATTACTCGCATTGCTGACGACGTGGAAGGCGGACGCTATCGCGCGCCGCGTGCCACTTGGCAACTTCTTGTTCAAAGCTGCAGGCGTTGCGGCTGCGGTGTTGCTGTTACCGCTCGTCACGCCCTACTTGCTTCAGCTACAGGACGATCCACAGCAGCTCGTCGTGCAGTTTCACCTGCTGTTCAACGTCGCGCTGGCGATCGGCTTCATTCAATTCACCGAGCGCTTTGCTGCGATAACCGAGCGTTGGCTCCCTGCCCCCCGGCCCACTGATATGGTCGGACAACCAAAGTATCTGGATCCCGTCGCGCTTGACACCCCCGCGCTCGCTCTGGGCAACGCTGCGCGCGAAGCGATCCGCCTGGCAGACACTGTGCACGAAATGCTGACCGGGTTGCTGACGGTGCTGAAGACGAACGATTTGTCGCTGATGGAAGCCTTGCGCCGCAAAGACGACGAGATCGACCGGCTGTATTCGGCGATCAAGCGATATCTGGCGCAGGTCAGCCGCGAGGCACTCGAGGCGAACGAAGCGCGGCGCTGGACGGAGATCATTCAATTCACGATCAATCTTGAGCATATCGGCGACATCATCGAGCGCCTGCTGCTTGATATTGCGCAGCGCAAGATTCATCACAAGCTTTCATTTTCGGTCGCGGGCATGACCGAAATCAACGATTTGCACGCGCGATTGATCGCCAACCTGCAACTGGCGGTCGCGGTGTTTTTGAACGGCGATCTGAAATCGGCTCAGCAGCTGATCGCCGAGAAGGTGACATTTCGCGAGCTCGAGCTGCGTTACGCCGATCACCATCTGCGTCGCCTGTTCGAAAATACGCAGCAGTCGGTCGAAACCAGCTCGCTGCACTTGGATTTGTTGTCGGATTTCAAGCGCATCAACTCGTTGATCTGCTCTGTGTCTTATCCGATTCTGGAATCGGCCGGCGTCCTTGCCAAAACGCGTGTGATGGCAGCGCAGCAGCAGCCAGGGTTATTCAACACGAAGGGCCCGGCACCCAGCGAAGCTCCGTAGCGATGGCACTAGGCCTCGAAGATATCGAGCCGCTTTTTGCCGCCAAAGGTTCGCGGATGTACGCGGGCGAGCCGGTCACTCAGTTGCAGCATGCACTGCAGTCAGCCCAGTTGGCTGAACAAAGCGGCGCGGATGCCGCGTTGATTGTTGCTGCCTTGCTGCACGATCTCGGCCACATGGTCAACGACCAGGGCGAAACGCCGACACTGCGCGGCATCGACGATCGACACGAGTATGTCGCTTTGCCGTTCCTGCGAGGGTTGTTCGACGAAGCGGTGCTGCAGCCAATCCGTCTGCACGTCGATGCGAAGCGCTATTTGTGCGCGCGGGGTCATGTTGCTACTTCGGGCATTGTCCGCGGTGCCCAATATTGGGCGAACCTGTCGGCGGATTCCAAGCGCAGCCTCGAATTACAAGGCGGAATTTTTACCGACGCAGAGGCGCAGCGCTTCATCGCGCAGCCGTACGCAGCAGGCGCGGTCAGCGTGCGCTTGTGGGACGACGCGGCGAAGATCGAGGACGCTGCTACGCCGCCGCTGGCTCACTACATGGCGCTGGCCGAAACGATCGCGCTGCGGCGATAAACTGCGGTCTTGCGTCCACCACGCAAGACTGGGTGCCAATGAGAACGGTCCTGATCGCGACGTTTGTTTTCGCAGCCGCTTGCACGAGGTCGCCCGAGCCGGCGACCACGGTGCAGACTTCGTCAAGACAGGCATCGATCGCATGGGTGAACACCGAGACGACCTCCGATATCGACTCTGCGTTTGCCAAGGCCGTTGCGGATAAGAAGCCGGTGTTTCTGTTCTGGACCGCTGCATGGTGCCCGCCATGCAATCACGTCAAGTCGACCATTTTCACGCGTCCCGATTTCGTTGCGAAGTCACGCTCGTTCGTGCCGGTCTACGTCGATGGCGACACGCCCGGCGGCCAGGCGCTAGGCAAACGCTTTAACGTCAGTGGGTATCCCACCATGGTGCTGCTGACCCCCGACGGCAGCGAAGTCACACGGCTTGAAGGCTCGATCGAGCCCGCCAAGTACATGCAATTGCTCGACTATGGACTGGCGGGAGGCGCACCCGCGCGCCAGATATTGGCAGCAGCACTCGCCGGCAAAGCGCTGTCGGCAGAAGACTGGCGGCTGCTTGCCTATTACTCGTGGGGCACTGACGATGATCAGCTGGTTCCGGAGAAGGAGGTTCCAGCAACGCTGTTGACCCTGGCGCGCAACTGCCCGCCGGAGCAGCGTGAAGCTTCCTCACGCCTAGTGCTGCACGCGCTGAGCGCAGTGGCAACGGCGAAGGAAGCGAAGCCGGCGATTGGTTTAGTAAATAAATCCGATGCAATCGCCAGCGTCAAAAGCGTTCTAGCCCAGCCAGAGCTGGTGCGCGAGCACTACGATCAACTCGCGTTCAGCGGCGACGACATCATCGGCGCGATCACTGCGCCGAAGTCTGCGGAACGTTCGGAACTGCTTGCTGCCTGGGATAGCGCGCTCGACCGCCTCGCCAAAGATCCAACGCTAAGCGCGGCTGGACGCGTGTGGGCCACGAACGGCAAAGTAGCGCTAGCACGGCTCGACAACAAAGACGGCGAACTGCCCGCCTCACTGCTTGAAGAAGTGCGCACGCAGGCAACGCGTGCCGATCGCGAAATCACCGACCTTAACGAGCGGCAATCGGTCATCTACAGCGCCGGCTCAATGCTGGCGCGCGCGGGGCTGCTCGATGAGTCGGATGCATTAATGACGCGTGAATTGAAGCGCTCACACTCGCCCTACTACTACATGCTGGTGCTCGCATCGAACTCAAAGAAGCGTAATACGCCGCAAGGTAATGCTGCCGCCATCGACTGGGCGCGGCAGGGCTACGAAACTTCAGTCGGCCCTGCAACCCGCCTCGAGTGGGGCAATTCATATGTGCGCTATCTAATCGAGCTTGCGCCGCAAGATGCCGCCCAGATCGAAAAAGCGGCGTCGAGCGTCATCGGTGAATTGCGAACCGAGTCCGGTGCATTTTCAGGCCGTAGCAAGCGCACGCTGGAGCGCATGAGCAGCCGCGTTGTCGCCTGGAATAAAGATGGCAAGCACGATGAAACGCTGGCACGCCTGAATGCCGCCTTGGCCCCGCGATGCGCAGCTGCCACGGCGGATGCGGCGGACCGTACCGCTTGCGAGAACCTTTTCAAACCCAAGCGCGCGTGATTCAAAACTACGACATAGCAATACGACCGCGCATCGAGCGCTGCGAGCTGGTTTGACAGCCAAGCTCAGCGCTCGGCTGTCCGCAGCGGAGGAGCGCGAGTTCCTGCCGTTCATCCACGAGTTGATTGGGATCGCATTCGCCACGATTCGCCCGCTGTTTCTCACCGGCACGACGGTGTCCACAAAAAGCGACGCGAGCCCGGTCACGATGGCAGATCGCAACGCCGAGGCCGCGCTGCGCCAACTGATCGAGCAGCGCTACCCCGCGCATGCAATTGTTGGCGAAGAACACGGCGTCAAGAACGGTCGCGGCTACCGGTGGGTGCTCGATCCGATCGATGGCACGCGCGCATTTATCACCAATTGTTTTCTGTTCGGTACTTTGATTGCGCTGGAGCGCTGGGAGCGCGACGCTTATCGACCCATACTCGGCGTAATCGGTCATTGCGCCGCCGGAGTGGCCCTGGTCGGGCATCGCGGCGGCACAACGTTGTACGCCAGCGATGGTTCTTCTCGACGCGCGCAACTTCGCAAATGTGAGCGGCTTAATGACGCCACCGTGCTGGCCACATCGCACTGGACCAAGAACGAACAGCCGGCGGCGAACATCGCGCGTATCGAAGAGATCGTCAAATGCGCCAAGCTGTATCGCACCTGGGGCGATTGTTTCGGCTATTTCGCGCTGGCCACCGGCGGCGCCGATCTGATGCTGGATCCGCGGCTCGGCTACTGGGACGTGGCTGCGATCGTGCCGGTCATTGAAGGTGCGGGGGGCGTCGTCAGCTCATGGAGCGGCGGCAATCCGTTGGCGGAGCCCTCGCTGATTGCAGGTTCTGCAGCGCTGCATGCGATCGCACTGTCGCTGCTGCACGGCTAAGCAACAGCGACTAATAGGCAATGTGACTAATAGGCAATGTGATTGGCGTGCCCGGGCTTGCCGCGCCATAGATCCGCCGATTCCAACAGCAGCTCCGCCATTGAGTGCCTTCGCTGAAACGTTTCGCGCTGCCAGCGCGCGTCGTTACCGCTGCTGCGCACCCAGCGTTCGATCTCGTCCATGGCATAGGTCGACTCGAGCTCGCGCGCAAACGGGCGGCACGCGTCGAGCGTGGTCAGCACTTCCTCGTGCAGCGGGCGAGCGGCTCCGGTCGCGCCGTTGATCACCTGGCCCTCAAGCCCGAAGCGGCACGCCTGGAAGCGGTTGTAGTTGTACGTCAGGTAGATCTCCTCGCTCTCCGGCTCGACCGGGTCCTCGAGCAGCATGCGGCAAATCGCCTGGATGTACGCCGCGAGCACTGCAGCGCGCTCCATGGTCAGCGGTGTATCGCATACGCGCACCTCGATCGTTCCGAACTCGGGCTTCGGGCGCACATCCCAGTAAAAGTCCTTCATGCTCTGCACGACGCCAAGCGCTTTCAACTTGCCGAAGAAACGCTCGAACGCCGGCCAGTCAGTCACGAATGGCGCGCGGCCCGACAGCGGAAACGCATACACGCTGTTCAGGCGTGAGCAGTCATACGATGTATCGACGCCTTGAAAGTACGGGCTGGCGGCGGCCAGCGCGATGAACTGCGGAATGTAGAAAGAGAGTTGATGCAGCAGCCACAACGCCTGTGTACCGTTCTCGCAGCCAATGTGCACATGCTGGCCGAACACAGTGAACTGCTTCGCAAGGTAGCCGTACAGACCCGCGACGTGCCGAAAGCGTGGGCGATCGTAAATCTGCCGGTCGTACCACCGCTGAAACGGGTGCGCACCGCCGCCGGCAACTTCGATATCAAGCCGATCCGCACCAGTCACCAGCGTGTCGCGCATCGCCGTCAGCTCGGCCATTAACGGTGCAAAGGAGCGGTGCACTGAGGTACTGATCTCAAGCATGCTCTCGGTGATTTCTGGCTTGATCTCGCCAGGAAATGGCTTCTTGGACACCAGGGCGATCAGGTCCGATGCACCCCGCGTCAGATCTCCGGTGCGCCGATCGATCAGTTGGAGCTCGAGCTCAACGCCGACAGTGAGCAGATTCGACGCCTGAAACTCGAGCACGCTGCGTTCGCCTTCCTGAAGCATCATGGGATCGACGGCGCCGTCACCGTCCGGCTCCATTGGCCCGTGCCTCGCCGCTGGCGCGCAAAGCAAACATCAGCGCCAGTGCGCCCGCGACCTGCAGAATGACGACACTAAGCAGCAGCACGGCGTTGGTCTGAATGCCCAGACCAGGATTAAGTTGGGCCACCTCCTGCGTCAGCATCAACGCCAGTGCCGACATCGGCAACAGCCCGATGCCGGTCAGTAGTCCTTTGCGCCAACTTATGCCGGTCGCCGGCGCAAACACGCTGACCGCGCAGATTTTGCACAGCGCGCGAACGACAACCAACGCCAGCGCCGGCAGCCATGCAGCGAACAGCACACTGCCATCGACCACTGCTGCGGAAAGCGCAAAAAAAAGCGCAAGCGCTACGCCAGACGCCAGTCCTATATCGGTTCTGGCCAACAAACGCTGCTGGTCGAACGTGCGAACGAACGCACCGCAAGCCAGCAGGGCCAGCAGCGCGGATAACTTCAGTGCCACCGCGCTGGCGAACACGATCCAAACGACGGCCAGCATCACCATGATCTGCGCGGCGCGATCGCGGCCGACGAACCCGACGACCCATAAGAACACGCGAGCCCCGACCGCGGCCAGCGCAAGCGAGCCGACGATTAAATAAGCCGGATGCAGCAGGTAATCATCGAGAACGCCGCGCGTTTGCACTCGCGCCCACGCCAGCAGCAAGGTCGAAAGCACAACCGCATAAATCGAATTCAACGCCGTCAACAACAACGTTCGCTCGGTGACCTGCCCGTTCGCGCGCAGCTCTTGCGTGACGGCCAGAACGACCGCCGGCGAAGTGGACATGCTGATTGCGGCAATCAGCGCAGCCGCCAAGGGTGCGATCGCAAGCATGTGCATGGCCAGATACACAGCAACGAAGGTCAATCCGCTTTCGAGCACGCTCGCCGCCAGTAGGGCCGGGTTGCGTCTGACCCAGCCGAACGACACGCGCTGACCCACGTCGAACAGAATCACCGCGGCAGCGAAGTTCATCGAAAACTGCATCGTGCGGATTGGCAACTCTTCGATCTTTAACAGCTGTATCACGTATCCGCCGGCGCCAAAAAGCGCGCCCGCCGCAAGGTATCCGAGCAGGCGCGGCACGCGGAGCCACCGGGCGGCGATCTCGCCCGCAGCCGCGGCAAACAACGCGAGCACCGCTACGGCGACCGCAGTGGGCCACGTCGGGGGCCATTCGGGAAGAAAGCTGAGATCCATTAGTCGCGCCGCTTCTTGCGCTAGGGAAGCGGCCGGGGTGTCATGACGATCAAGACAGGCGCATTGATCCCTGGGCCGACGGGTCAGTCACGACCCGAATGCGAAACAAATCGGCGAGCCGGCGCACCTTCAGCTTTTCCATCAAGCGAGCGCGATGAACCTCGACCGTGCGCGGGCTAATTCCCAGCTCAGCGGCTATCTCGCGATTGTGCAATCCATCGGTGATGCGCCGAAAGACTTCATGCTCGCGCGGCGTCAGACGCGCCACCAGATTCGCCATCTCTGACCGCTCGCGCACCAGAGCTATGGCCTGCGTGTCGCTTGCGAGCGCTGCACCGACCGCGTCAAGCAAGTCCTGCGCTTGCACCGGCTTCTCAAGAAAGTCGCGGGCGCCGGCCAGCAGCGCCGCCCGCGCAGTTGCAACGTCACCATGACCGGTGATGACGATTACGGGCAAGGGCGGCGGGTCACTCAGCTTCGCGTGCAGATCGAGGCCGCTCATGCCCGGCAGACGCAAATCAACCACGGCGCACGCCGGCCGAGAGTTGGCACCATGCCGCAAGAAATCCTCAGCGCTGGCGAAGCAATGCACATTCAATTCGTTTGCCTTCAACAGCTCGGCAAGCATCTCGCACGCATCCGCATCGTCTTCGACGATATATACGGTGGGTTGTGACGCGGGAGGATCAGAAGGGGATGTCGTCATCCATCTCAGCAACACTGGGCGCCGGCTTGTTCGCGCTTCTTGTTCCACTAGAAGCCGTCGAACGCGCGGGCGAACGCGTTTCCTCGCCGCCCTCGAAGTCGCCGCCCGCCGCTCCGCCCATGCCCTCGCGTGAACCCAGCATTTGCATGTTGTCTGCAATCACTTCGGTCGTGTAGCGATCCTGGCCTTCCTTATCTTGCCATTTGCGAGTGCGTAATTTGCCTTCAACGTATACCGGCCGGCCCTTTTTCAAATACTCGCCGGCGATCTCGGCAAGTCGGCCGAAGAATGCGACTTTGTGCCATTCGGTGGCTTCTTTCATTTCGCCGCTGGCTTTGTCCTTCCATCGATCGGACGTCGCGATGGTGATGTTCGTGACTGCGGCGCCATCGGCCGTGTAGCGCGTCTCCGGATCACGACCCAGGTTTCCGATCAGTATTACCTTGTTAACGGATGCCATCGCTGCCTCCTCCCCATGACCGCACAATTACGACTTCATACCTCAAAGAGTTCTTACCTGGCGTCAAATTGGCAGCGGCTGGCCCGTCTTTACTGGAACCTCGCGCATGCCCAGCGCAATCAGCCACCATGACACCGTCACAACCGCAGCAAACACGAACACGGCGTTCAATCCCCACCGCGCGACGATCGTGCCGCCCAATGCGCCGCCGGCGAACAGGCCCAACGCCTGCGCCGTATTGTAGATGCCCAATGCGAGCCCTTTGGCAGATGCCGGCGCAAGGCGCGATACCAGCGATGGCAGACTGGCTTCGAGAATGTTGAAGCCGGTGAAAAAGATCAACAGCATCATCGCTATCCCAAAGATCGTGTCGCCACTTAGCAGGAATCCAAGCTGCGCCAGCAGCACCAGAACGATCGAACTGATGAAAAGCGGCCGCATCAAGCCCCTGCGCTCGGCCGCGATCACCGGCACCGCCATCAGCGCGAACGACGCCATCACGGTTGGAAAATAGATCTTCCAGTGGTCGGAAAGGGGCAGCGCGCCTTGAACCAGCAAAATCGGAATGACGACGAACATCGCCATTAACACCGTGTGCAGAAAAAAAATGCCGAGGTTAAGCCGCAGCAGCTGGCGGTCGAACAGCACTGCTGCAGTCGACACGTCGTCCGTTTTGGCCACCACCGCAGGCGCGTCGGGAACCACCCATAGCAGCACGCCGATTGCAGCAATGACCAGCACGCCGGTCATCGCAAACAGGCCGCGCACTCCGACCAGTGGATACAGCGCTGGCGCGAGGACCAATGAGCCGGCAAATGTCAGCGCCACCGATCCACCCACCAGCGCCATCGCCTTGGTTCGATGTGCCTCGCGCGTACTGTCGGCAATAAACGCAGTGACTGCAGCGGAAATCGCGCCCGCCCCTTGAATTGCCCGGCCAACAACCGTCCATAAAATGTCTACTGCAAACGCAGCTATGAAGCTGCCAGCGGCAAACACGACCAGGCCGGCTGCGATCACCGGCTTGCGCCCCCAGCGATCGCTCGCGACTCCATAGGGAATCTGCAGCAGCCCCTGCGTAAGGCCGTAGATGCCAAGCGCCAGACCGACCAGCGTTGCATCAGTTCCACCGGGAATCGACTGCGCGTAAACCGCGAACACCGGCAAAATCAGGAACACGCCGAGCAATCGCAGCGCGAAGATCGAAGCCAGCGAAACGCTGGCACGAATCTCGAGCGCAGTCATTGAAGAGGTCAAGGTAAGTGCGTTCGAGGCGTCGCGTACACGAGCAACGCATCGCGGATATAGTAACAAGTTGCCCTTCTGATTCGCATCGTTTGCACCATGCGGCCTATCAGTGCACTTCGCAGCAGCGGTGAGATTCGCGTCCGCGGAGCACGAACGCACAATTTGAAAAACATCGATGTCGATCTGCCGCGGCACCGGCTGATCGTCATCACCGGACTATCCGGCTCGGGCAAATCGTCGCTTGCCTTCGACACGCTTTACGCGGAGGGCCAGCGCCGCTACGTCGAGTCGCTGTCAGCCTACGCGCGTCAGTTCCTGCAGCTGATGGAAAAGCCCGACGTCGATCTGATTGAAGGACTGTCGCCGGCGATCTCCATCGAACAGCGGTCCGCGTCGCATAACCCGCGCTCAACTGTCGGCACCGTCACTGAAATCCACGACTACCTGCGCCTGCTGTTCGCACGCGTCGGCACTCCATATTGCCCGATTCATAAACTGGCTCTGCAATCGCAAAGCGTGTCGCAAATGGTAGACACCACGCTGCGATTGCCGGCGGACACCCGTGTAATGGTGATGGCGCCGGTGATCCGCGACCGCAAAGGCGAATTTGCCGAGTTTTTCGACGACATGCAGACGCAGGGCTTCGTGCGCTTTCGAATCGATGGTGCGATCGTCGAAGCCGACGCCCTGCCGCCGCTAAAGAAAACCGAAAGGCACTCACTTGACGTCGTTGTCGATCGCCTGAAAGTGCGCGCCGACGCACAGCAACGGCTCGCGGAGTCGTTCGAGACGGCTTTGCGTTTAGCCGATGGACGCGCTTTGTTGCTCGACCTGGACGACGGTCGCGAGACGCTTTTTTCAAGCCGCTTCGCATGCCTCGAATGCGACTACTCGTTGTCCGAGCTCGAACCCAGATTGTTTTCTTTCAATAACCCCATGGGTGCGTGTGAAGCGT
The DNA here is from genome assembly GCA_035537135.1 of Burkholderiaceae bacterium. GTDB lineage: Bacteria > Pseudomonadota > Gammaproteobacteria > Burkholderiales > Burkholderiaceae_F > JACCZX01. Next base: position 13,161 of record DATLMT010000050.1, read on the forward strand.
GCGACGGACTCGGCCAGGCCGAGTACTTCGACGAAAGCAGAGTTGTGGCGCACCCAGAGCTTTCGCTCGCAAGCGGCGCCATAAAGGGCTGGGACGCGCGCAACCAATATTATTTTCAAATGCTGTCCACGCTTGGGCAGCACTACGGGTTCGACGTCGATGCGCCGTTTGGCGAGTTGCCGAAGTCCGCGCAGGATGTCGTGTTAAGGGGCTCGGGCGAGACGGAAATCGCATTCGCATACACAAACGAGCGTGGCCGCAAGATGGTGCGGCGGCATCCCTTTGAAGGCGTGATTCCAAATCTGCAAAGGCGCTTTCGCGAAACCGACTCGGCGGTCGTGCGCGAAGAGCTCGGCAAGCTGCGCAGCCGCCACGCATGCCCGGTCTGCGAAGGAACACGGCTGCGGCGCGAGTCGCGCAACGTGTTCATCGGCGACGGTACAGAGCGGCGTGGTATCTACCAAATCGCTGCGGCGCCCCTGCGCGAAGCGCTCGATTACTTCGAGCGCCTTGACTTCATCGGTTCGAAGAAAGAGATTGCGAGCAAGATCGTCAAGGAGATCGGATCGCGCTTACGTTTCCTGGTCAACGTAGGTCTGGATTACCTGTCGCTGGATCGCTCAGCCGAAACACTGTCGGGAGGTGAATCGCAGCGGATCCGGCTTGCATCGCAGATCGGCTCAGGCCTCACGGGCGTGATGTACGTACTCGACGAGCCATCGATCGGACTGCACCAACGCGATAACGGCCGCTTGATCGATACGCTGAAGCACCTGCGCGACTTTGGCAACACGGTCATTGTGGTCGAGCACGATGAAGATGCGATTCGCGCGGCCGATTACGTGGTCGACATGGGGCTCGGTGCCGGAGTGCACGGCGGTGAAGTGATCGCGCAGGGCGAGCTCAATGATGTGCTCGACCATCCGAATTCGCTGACCGGGCAGTACCTGTCGGGTCGCCGCCAGATCGAGATTCCCAACGACCGCACGCCGCCATTTACAACGTGGCTGAAGATCACCGGCGCGCACGGCAACAATCTGAAGGACGTAACGCTTGAAATTCCGGTTGGGTTGTTGACGTGCGTGACCGGCGTATCAGGTTCCGGCAAATCAACGCTGATCAACGACACGCTGTACGCCGCGGTCGCGCGCCACTTGTATGGCTCGGCAGCGGAGCCGGCGCCATACGTGTCGATCGATGGACTTGAAAATTTCGACAAGGTGATCAGCGTCGATCAGAGCGCTATCGGCCGCACGCCGCGTTCGAATCCGGCGACGTACACCGGGCTGTTCACACCGATCCGCGAGCTATTCGCAGAAACACCGACGGCGCGTGAGCGCGGCTACGAGGCCGGCCGATTCTCATTCAACGTCAAAGGCGGACGCTGCGAAACGTGCCAGGGCGACGGTGTCATCAAGGTCGAAATGCACTTTCTGCCCGATGTGTACGTGCCGTGCGACATCTGCCACGGCAAGCGCTACAACCGCGAAACACTCGAGGTGCACTACAAGGGCCAGAGCATCGCCGGTGTGCTCGACTTGACGGTCGAAGACGCGTTCGGGTTTTTTAACGCGGTGCCGAGCATCGCGCGCAAGCTGCAGACGCTGCTCGACGTCGGGCTTGGCTACGTCAAGCTTGGCCAGAGCGCGGTCACGCTGTCGGGCGGCGAAGCACAGCGAGTGAAGCTGTCGCTCGAGCTATCGAAGCGCGACACCGGCCGCACGCTTTACATCCTCGACGAGCCGACCACGGGGTTGCACTTCCACGACATCGCGCTACTGCTGAAAGTGCTTCATCAGCTACGCGACGCGGGCAACACCGTGCTTGTGATTGAACACAACCTCGATGTGATCAAGACGGCCGACTGGGTGGTCGATCTGGGGCCCGAGGGCGGAGACGGCGGCGGCGAGATCATCGCCAGCGGTGCTCCGGAAGTCGTGGCGGCCAGCAAGCAAAGCTATACCGGGCGCTACCTCGCGCCCGTGCTTGCGCGTCAACGGCCGCCGCCCCGTTGGGCGACCGCGCGCTAGCCGCAAGCCCGCTATTTGCGGTCGCTGTCGCGCGATGGTGGCGCCTTTAATGTGTAGTCACCCGGTACTTTGAACAGCTCCGCACTCGGCTCGTCACGCTTGATGTTCTCGAGGCGATAAAGGCGCTCTCCAGAGCGCGGATCCGAGTGGCGCGTGAAAACCACGAGGTTCAATTCAGGGGAGTGCCAGCGCTCCGACACGATCTCAATCGGCTGCTTATTGCCTATTCGCCCCGCCGGAATCGTCCACGTGGTCTTCCTGCCGTCGGCGCGCACACCGTCGAAGTCCCTGCTGCCAAGCGTGATGGTGGTTCCAGGTCCTGGCGGCGGCATCATCGCCGACGACGGCATCGACGCGTGGTCACCATCGAGCCTTATCACCTGGACGTGATCAGAGCGTAGGTCGACTCCTTCGCTTGTATCGTGCGTAATACTGCGAGATATAACAACGTTGCGCTCGCGATCGTGCTCACCGCGCTCGCCACGCATCCTCTCGGCGAACTCGCGTCCCCAGCGCCGCATCTCTTCGCCCCATGAGCGCGCCTCCTCCGGGCTCATTTGCGAATGCGGCTTCGATGGTTGAGGCGGCGGCGGAACCGCGCCGGCTGGCGGCACCGGAGGAATCGGTGGCACAGGTGGCACAGCAGGCGCCCGATGTGAGATCCGAAGCTCGCGCGCGCTCTTGCGTTGCGTGTTCAGCACGTAGCCTTTGCCGGCGACCACGTCGTTAATGAACACCGCTCCGCCTGGCTGCTCCTGGCGCGTGCGACCCTGGCTGTCTCGATACAGCTTGATCGAGGAACTGCGCTCGATGCGATTGCCGTCGTTCAGCGTCTGGCGCGTTTCGTTGACCGCGGTGGCGGCGTATGGCGCGCCCTTGATGACGCTGCGGGCGCCAAGCTCGGACGATACGAACATCATCATGTCGTCGCCGGCGCCGAACGGAAACGCCGGCGGTAATGGTGGCACCGGCGGCGTCGGTGCAACGGCCGTTACCGGTGGGGGCGGTGGCACAGGTGTTTGCGCGCGCGCCTCCACCAAAACGGCCAACCAGCACACAGCGACAATCATTTTCGACATCACATTTCCTTTCATTCGGCAAAACGCACGGCCAAGACCAGTCCGGTCGGCGACAACAGAAATTCGGCGCGGACCGGCTGATCGATTCGGGCCGGATCGACCGGCAGGCCGTAATCGGAAAGCGTGGCGCCGGCTACCTCAGAAGAGACGATCACGCCTGACGGCGCAGCGGCAATCGCTTCGGATGCCACCAGCGCCAGAAACGGCGTGCGCACAGTTGCATCGCGCGCCGGCGAATCCGGGGCCGATATCAATACAGTCAATATGAGAGCGAGCATCGCCGCCCCGGCAAGTGCAGCCGCGCGCCAGTTGAACAAGCGACGCCACGGTTCGCCATCGCGCGTGCGGCGCAGCTCGATACGAGTCGCCGCCACTGATTGCAAAGCCCTGAGCTCGCGTACGCGCGCAAGCAGTTGCTGCTCGGCCAGTAGATCCGGGCTGTGCTCGGCAAGATCAGAGCGCGCCGCTGCCAGCCAATCATCGAGTCTGTCGTTAGGTTCCATGCTGGGCCCGGCTATTCAACAACAAGTCCGCGAATCGTTTAACAATTGCGACAGCTTCGCCTTCGCGCGCGAGAGCCGTGAACGCACAGTGCCTAGTTCGATGCCCACTATTGCCGCGGCATCGGCGTACGACATCTGCTGCAACTCGACCAAGATCAGCACATCACGAAAGATCGGCGGCAGCTGGCCAATCGCGTCGTACAACGTTCGTAGCGCGCGGCTTCGCTCCAGTCGATCGCACGGCAGCGGCGGTGCCTCGTACGCCGCGTGCGTTTCAATCAGCGCATCGATGTCCCCGACACTCTGCAGACGCGCATCGATCGCTCGATACGCGCGAAAACGAGCAATGCCGCACAGGTACGCAGCCAGCGATCCGCGCACAGGGTCGTAACCAACGGCAGTCGAAACACTCAACAGCTGGATAAACACGTCCTGCGTGACGTCGGCCGCTTGAGCCGCAGAGCCGGTCAGCAGCCACGCGAATCGGTACACGGCCGCGTGGTGTCGACGATAGATTGCGGTAAATGCAGCTTCATCACCGGACAACGCCGCGCGCAGCTCGCGCGCTTCATCAAGCTCGCCGGTCTTGCTGAGATCAGTCGTTCGCGCAGCGAATGCCGCGCGTCCGGGTGGATCAAATGCCATGGAGCCCCTCGTGCTCATCTACCGCTATTGCACGCAGCCCCATCAAAGGTTCCCGCTGTCGAACTTTATTTTTGCAACAACCGTTGCTCAGCAAGTTCCAGTGCGTCGGGCACGCCGCGCAGCACGACGATGTCGCCGACTTCCAATCGCATATCCGGACTTGGGTCAGCACCGCGGATGCCACGCCGCCGGACCGAAGTGATTTCGGCGCCGATCCTTGCCAAATCGAGATCGCGCAGCACCTCACCCACCGCTGCCGCACCGGCTTCAATTGACACCGAATGCAGACGCTCGTGCGCGTCGTCGTCGATTTCGTCTTCTTCGTCCGTGATGCTGTGAAAATGTCCGCGCAACAGCCGGTAGCGCTGATCACGCGCTTCGCGCACGCGCTTGACAACGCGCGACACCGGAACGCCGAGCAGCACCAGTGCGTGCGAGCCCAGCATCAGGCTGCCCTCCAGTATTTCCGGAACGACTTCGGTGGCACCGGCGCGTGTCAACTGCTCCAGATCGTGATCATCGTAGGTGCGGACGATGACCGCGAGGCTCGGATTCAACTCGTGCGCGTGGTGCAAAACCTTTAGTGCCGAATGCGTATCGGCATACGTAATCACGAGGGCCGAGGCACGCGCGATGCCCGCGGCGACCAGCGCTTCGCGCCGCCCCGCATCGCCGTAAACGACGGACTCACCGGCGATGCCCGCTTTGCGCACGAGATCGGGATCGAGCTCGAGCGCTACGAACGAAATGCCCTCCTGGTCGAGCATCTTGGCCAGGTGCTGTCCGCTGCGGCCAAAGCCGCAGATGACGACGTGTTTGTCGATCGCGATGGCCCGTTGCGCAATGTTGGCGATCTCGAGAGACTTGATCAGCCACTCGGACGACACGAGCCGCAGCACGATACGGTCAGAGAACTGAAGGAGCAGAGGCGCGGCCATCATCGACAGCAGCATCGCCGCCAGCACGATCTGCAGCACCAGGTCTTCGATCAGGCCGAGCCCGCTTGCCTGGCTGAGCAGCACGAATGCGAACTCACCCGCGGTAGCAAGAGCGAGTGCGGTGCGGATTGCCGTGCCCGCGGTCGTGCCGAACGCCCGCGCAAGCACGAAGATCAAGCTGAACTTAAACGCTACCGGAAGCGCAAGCGCGAGAATGACCCAGCCGAAGTTATCCACTACAACGCGCACGTTGAGCAGCATGCCGATCGTCACGAAGAACAACCCGAGCAGCACGTCGCGAAAGGGCTTGATATCTTCTTCTACTCGGTGCTTGAATTCCGTTTCAGAAATCAGCATGCCGGCGATGAAAGCGCCGAGTGCGAGCGAAAGGCCCGCCTCTTCAGTCATCCACGCCAACGCCAGCGTCACGAACAACAAATTAAGCGTGAAAAGTTCCTGCGACTTGCGCCGCGCAACGGTATGAAACCACCAGCGCATCACGCGCTGACCGCCGACCAGGAGCAGTGTCAGCAACACCGCAGCTTTTGCAAACGCAATCGCCATCGTCTGCATCATCACGCCGGGTTCGGCTCCGAGCGCGGGCACGATGACCAGCAGCGGGACGACGGCGAGATCCTGAAACAGCAGCACGCCGACGATGCGCTTGCCGTGCTCGGTGTCGAGCTGCATGCGCTCGGACATCATTTTCATCACGATCGCGGTCGACGACATCGCCAGCGCGCCACCAAGCGCAAAGGCCCCGGCAAGCCCGATATTGAAGTAGCGACCGATCAGTGCGCCGGCGACGAGCGTCGCCACCACCGTTAGGACGACCTGCGCCGCTCCGAGCCCGAGCACAATGTGCCGCATCGCTCTGAGCTTGGCCAACGAAAACTCGAGCCCGATCGAAAACATCAGGAACACAATGCCAAATTCGGCGAGGTAACGCGCATCCGCACTGTCCGGCAGCATCGCGAGCGCATGGGGCCCGATCAAAATGCCGACCGTGAGATAGGCCAACAGCGGGGGCAGATGCAAAAGGCGAAACGCGACCACGCCCGCCACGACGCAGGACAGCAGCAACAGCGCAAACTCAAGACCCGATGTCATCGATCAGTCGAGCGCCGGCGCGAACGCGCGCAGAGCAAAACCCGTGCCAGTAAAAAGTTGCGGTGTATTATCGCTGGCGCTCCTAAATTGAATATCCGTGACCTCTCCCAGCCTTGTTGCGACTCCAGGCGCACTCGCGCTTGCGCGCGAGGTGTTGCAGATCGAAGCACAGGCAGTCGCAGCGCTAACGAATCGCATCGACGCCGCTTTTTCAAGAGCAGTAGATCTGTTGCTCGCGTGCGCGGGGCGGGTGGTTGTCAGCGGCGTCGGCAAAAGCGGACACATTGCGCGCAAGATTGCCGCCACCTTCGCTTCCACAGGAACCCCGTCGATGTTCGTGCATGCCGCAGAAGCCGCGCACGGCGATCTCGGAATGATTACACCCGACGATGTCCTGCTGGCATTGTCGTACTCGGGTGAGGGCGACGAACTGCTGACTATGCTGCCGGTCTCCAAGCGTCAGGGAACGCCACTGATCGCCATCACCGGCAACCCCTCGTCGGCCCTGGCGAAGCTCGCCGACGTGCACATTGACGTGCACGTTGAAAAGGAAGCGTGTCCGTTGAATCTGGCGCCGACTTCATCGACCACCGCCATGCTGGCGATGGGAGATGCGTTGGCCATCGCGTGCCTCGACGCACGCGGCTTCGGTGCCGAGGATTTTGCGCGCGCTCATCCGGGCGGCGCTTTAGGCCGCAAGCTGTTGACCTATGTGCGCGACGTGATGCGCACCGGCGACCAGATTCCGATTGTGGCAGCGGGCGCCAGCGTGATGGATGCGCTGCACGAGATCACGCGCAAACAGATCGGCGTAACTGCGATCGTCGAAGGAGGCGTGTTGGCGGGTATTTTTACTGACGGCGATTTGCGCCGCCTGCTCGAGCGCGTGGGCGACGTGCGGAGCGTCCAAGTGTCCGCCGTGATGACGCGGGAGCCTTTGACTGTCTCGCCGGACGCACTGGCGGCTGAAGCGGCACAAATTATGGATGAGCGGCGCAAGAACGTGCTGCTCGCCGTCGATCACGTAGGCCAGCTGGTTGGCGTATTGAGCATGCCCGATCTGCTGGCGGCCAAGGTCATCTGAATGCTGATGCGATCGTTGACAGCAGAGCAGCGTGCCGCGCGCGTGCGTTTAATGGTGCTCGACGTCGATGGCGTGCTGACCGATGGACGGCTTTACTACGGCCCGCAGGGCGAAGCTATGAAGGTGTTCGATGTGCGCGATGGACACGGAATCAAGATGTTGATGAAAAATGGCGTCGATGTAGCACTGCTGTCGGCGCGCAATTCCGATATCGTGACGGCACGGGCACGCGAGCTCGGCATCGCGAGTGTGTTGCAAGGTCGGTCCGATAAAGCGATCGCGTTTACATCGCTGCTTGCCGATGCCGGCGTCGCCCGCGAAGATAGCGGATTCATCGGCGACGATCTGCCCGACCTACCCGCGATGCGCGCGGCCGGTTTTGCAGTCACTGTCGCGGACGGCTGCGACGCCGCGCAGGCGGCAGCGCACTGGATCACTCCGGTACCCGGCGGGCGTGGTGCAGTACGCTCACTTGCGGAATTCATCCTGCGTGCCAAAGGCATCGACGTTGAGTCAATGGTGCGCGGATGAGAGACCGCATAACGGCCTTCATTGCAATCCTTCTACTCGCGTCGCTTGCAGGCATCAGTTACTGGTACTCGCAGACGACGCGCTTGACCAAGGTCGGGGTTCCGGTGTCGCGCGAGGGTCCGGACTTCGTAGCTAATGGCGTCACGCTGACGCAGTTCGACGTGACCGGACGCGCGACTAATCGATTGCACGCGAGTGAGCTGATGCACTTTGCGGCGGACGATCACTCGGAGCTTTCGCAGCCGCGGCTGATCAGTTTGCGGCCGCATCAGCCGCAGCTCGAAGCACGTGCGAAAAGTGCCAACGTCGAACAAGGAGGCGAGCGTGTCTTTCTGTCAGGCGATGTCGTCGTCACGCGCGCGCCGGGAAGGGACGGCGCATCGCCGATGCAGCTGCGCACGCAGCAGTTGACGGCAATTCCTGATCTCGATCGCTATTCGAGCGACGCCGCGGTAGAGGTCGAACAGGGCGATTCGATCGTGCGCTCCATCGGAATGGATTACGACAACGTGCAGCGCGTCGTGAAGTTTCATTCGAAGGTGCGCGGCACACTCGCGTCCACCGCGCCCGGTCAGGTGGCGCAATGAGACTTTGGGTGGCAGCGTTATTTGCGATTGCGGCACTGCCTGCACTTGGCGAGAAAGCAGACCGTGCGAAGCCGCTGAACTACGAAGCCGACACCGGCGAATGCGATGACTTGAAGCAGGTGTGCGTGCTGGTGGGCAACGTCGTGTTGAACAAGGGCACTATGCGCGCCGCCGGAGAGCGCGTGCAAGTACGCAAGGATGCCGAGGGTTACCAGTACGGAGTCATCGTCGCAGCGCCGGGCAAGCTGGCGTCATTTCGTCAGAGACGCGACAGCAGCAAGCCCGGGCTCGAGGAATTCGTGGAGGGTTACGCCGAGCGCATTGAGTACGACGAGAAGGACGACACGGTCAAGCTGACCACGCGCGCGCGCGTTCGCCTGCTTGAAAACGAAGTTCAGCGCGACGAACTGCGCGGCGACGCGATTACCTACGATCAACGCAACGCGAAATACTTTGTGACCGGAGGCAAGCCATCGGCGGACCCTAACAACCCGGATGGACGCGTACGCGGCACGATCGGCCCGCGCAGCGAGACGCCGGCCGACGCGTCGAAGGGATCCAAGGCGAGCTTGACGCCGTCCAAAGATCTCGCCAATTCGCGCCGCGAGTAGGCGCACCGAAAGCGAATGGACGCGGATCGGGTCGAGGACAGCATCGCGCAGTCGCCGGTACTTGAGCGCAACACGCTTGCCGTCGAGAATCTGCAGAAAAGTTATGGCAGCCGCACCGTCGTTAAAGATGTGTCCCTTACGGTTGAGAGCGGCGAAGTTGTGGGACTGTTGGGGCCCAATGGCGCGGGCAAAACCACCTGCTTTTACATGGTGGTCGGATTGCTCCCGCTCGACGATGGGCATATTGCGTTAAATGGCCATTCCATCGCGCACCTGCCGATCCACCGCCGTGCTCGGATGGGGCTGTCGTATCTGCCGCAGGAAGCGTCGGTGTTTCGCAAGCTGACAGTCGAAGAAAACGTGCGCGCAGTGCTGGAGCTTCAGGTCGATCAGAACAAGCGGCCGCTGCGCAAAAAAGAAATCTCAGAGCGGCTCGATGCGCTGCTGGGCGACTTACAGATTGCTCACTTGCGAACCAACACCGCACTGTCGCTGTCCGGCGGCGAGCGTCGGCGGGTCGAGATTGCGCGCGCATTGGCGTCGCGTCCGCGTTTCATTCTGCTCGACGAGCCATTCGCCGGAGTCGATCCGATTGCGGTGCTCGAGATCCAGCGCATCGTGCGGTTTTTGAAAGAGCGCGGCATTGGTGTGTTGATGACTGACCATAACGTGCGCGAAACGCTCGGCATTTGTGACCACGCGTACATCATCAACGAAGGCGTTGTTCTGGCTGCCGGCAGGCCCGAAGAGATCGTCGGCAACGAAACCGTTCGACGGGTCTATTTGGGCGAACACTTCCGGATGTAGCACTTACGCTGACCCAATGAAGCCGAGCTTGCAGCTGCGCCTGTCGCAGCACCTGGCGCTGACGCCCCAATTGCAGCAGTCGATTAGATTGCTGCAACTGTCAACGCTCGAGCTGAATCAGGAAATCGACCAGGCACTAGCCGACAATCCGCTGCTTGAGCGTGACGACGATCCGCAGGCACTGGCGATGCGCGTCAAGCCGGACGGCTCGATTGCAGCGGATGTGCCGCTGCCGGAGACCGCTGCCGAACCGATCAACGGCCACGATGTACCCGCGCCTGAGGCGCCCGAGCACGATTCCTCGATCGATGGCAGCTCCCTGATCGAGTGGCGCGGTAACAGCGATGCCGCAGATGAAGACGATACGAGCCCTACCAACTGGGTAGGAACGACGCTATCGCTGCGTGAACACCTGCGCGCGCAGATCGCCTGTCAGGCCTCGCCGCGCGATCGCGCTCTGGTGGAGCTGCTTGTTGAAGCGCTCGACGACGATGGATATCTGCATCCGACACTCGACGAGCTGCTCGCGATATGCCCACCCGAAGCGGCGGTCGAGCCGGAGGAGCTGTTGACCGCGCTGCGGTTGTTGCAGAGTTTGGACCCGACCGGCATCGGCGCGCGCGACGCCGCAGAGTGCCTGTTGCTGCAACTACAGTCGCTCGAGCGATCGCACGCCGAGCGCCCTACTGAATTCCCGCCTGAAACTTTTGCGCTGGCGCGCCAGATCGTCCGTGAGCATCTACCGCTGCTGGCCGCGCGCGAGTTTTCGAAGCTGCGCAAACTGCTGGGCTGCAGCGACGAAGACCTGCGCTCCGCCCACCGGTTGATTCGCACGCTGAATCCGCGGCCCGGTACGGCGTTTGCAGATAGTCGAGCAGATTACATCGTTGCCGACGTCTTCGTGCGCAAGGTCAAGAATCGATGGACGGCCGTGCTTAATCCGGACGTTATGCCCCGTTTGCGGGTGAACCAGTCGTTTGCCGATGTACTCAAAAAGGACAGATCAAGGCAAGGTGCCGATCCAGGCGAACGCAGCAAATGGACGACGCGGGTGCAGGAAGCGCGATGGCTAATACGCAACATCCAGCAACGCTTCGAAACGATCCTCAGGGTTTCGCAAGCGATTGTCGATCGCCAGCACAATTTCTTCACGCATGGCGCGATCGCAATGCGGCCCTTGGTGCTGCGCGAGATCGCCGACACTGTCGAGCTGCACGAGTCGACGATTTCGCGCGTCACCGCTCACAAATACATGGCGACACCGTTTGGCATCTTCGAGCTGAAATATTTTTTCGGCAGCCATGTTGCGACCGAGACGGGCGGAGCGGCGTCATCGACCGCAATCCGCGCGCTGATCAAACAGCTGATAGGCGCCGAGGACCCACGCAATCCCCTCTCGGACAGCAAGCTTGCAGACCTGCTGGGAGAGCAAGGCATCGTGGTGGCACGTCGCACCGTCGCAAAGTATCGCGAAGCGATGAAAATTCCTTCGGTGGCGCTGCGTAAATCGCTTTAGTCCACCTTGTATTGAATTTACCGACAGATTGAAAGGAATCGCATGAACCTTACGATCCACGGAAATCACGTCGACGTTTCTGCGGCGCTGCGCGATCACGTCACCAACAAGCTAAGTCGCATCGAGCGTCACTTTGACCAGGTGATCGACGCAACCGTGCAGCTTACGTGCGAAAAACTGCGGCAGCGCGCCGAGATAACACTACGAGTGCGCGGCAATAATATTCACGTGGAATCGGTCGAAGACGACATGTACGCCGCAATCGACACGCTGGTCGACAAGCTGGACCGGCAAGTCATCCGCCATAAAGACCGCGTCAAGGATCATCACGGGGATTCTCTGAAGCACCAGCAGGGTCAGCAGCAATAGAGTCGATCTACGATACTTGCCGATGAACCTTATTTCACGCATTTTGCCGGCCACGCACGTACTCATCGACCTGCCCGCTTCGAGCAAAAAACGTGTGTTCGAACAAGCGGGGCTGCTGTTCGAGAACTACCAGGGCGTCGCGCATTCGAAGGTGTTTGACAGCCTTTTCGCGCGTGAGCGGCTTGGGTCGACCGGCTTGGGCCAGGGCGTTGCGATTCCCCACGGCCGCATCAAAGGCTTGAAAGAATCGATCGCCGCGTTCGTCCGAGTCGAATCGCCAATTCAGTTTGACGCGCCTGATGGTCAGCCTGTGTCGTTGATGATTTTTCTGCTGGTGCCTGAACAGGCGTCGCAGCAGCATTTGGACATTTTGTCGGAGCTGACGCAGATGCTGTCCGACAAACCTTTTCGCGAGACTCTTTTATCCGCTACCGACG
>DATLMT010000051.1:0-3932 GCA_035537135.1 Burkholderiaceae bacterium
GGCAGCGCGTCGCTGATCGGATTCGATCCCGACGAATGGAACATCACACTAGACGCGTCCGGGTATCCGAAGACGTCGCAGCTGACGGTCAACTTCAAGCAGGAGCCCGCGCGTCCGTTGACGCAGAAAGAAAAAGCGCCGGCGGTAGCGAAACAGTAAGTTGATAGCTAACGGCAGTGGCGTGCCCTAGCTAAGCTTTGTCCGCCGGTTGATGCGTCAGTGCGGGCGCCCCGTGGCGGCGCCCTTTCAAGCGCCGCTCGAACGCGTCTAGGTAGCTATAGATCACGGGCACCACGACCAGCGTTAATAGCGTCGATGTAATGACACCGCCGATGATCGCGCGACCCATCGGTGCCTGCTGCTCAGAGCCTTCGCCCAGCCCAATCGCCAGCGGCAGCATGCCGAAGATCATCGCTGCAGTGGTCATCAGGATCGGACGCAACCGCACCTGGCCCGCCGCTAGCAGCGCGTCGCTGCGCGATAGTCCGTCGCGCTGCCCCTTGTTGGCAAAGTCGACCAGCAAGATTGCGTTCTTGGTGACCAGGCCCATCAGAAATACGATGCCGATCATCGAAAAGATATTCAGTGTCGTATGAGTAAGCAGCAGTGCGAGCATCACACCAACGATGGACAGCGGCAGCGATGCCATGATTGCGATCGGCTGGAAGAAGCTACCGAACTGAGACGCAAGCACGATGTAAATGAAGATCACTGCGAGTGCGAGCGCGCCGAAAATGGCGGCGTTGACTTCCTCCTGCTCGCGAATCTGCCCGCCGACATCAAAGCGAAGTCCGGGTGGCAGCTCGTATGCCTTCACCATGGCCTGCACTTCCTTGCCCGCGTCCCCCGAGGGCCGCCCCTCCACGTTGGCCCACAGCGCTATCCTGCGCTGCAGGTCCTGGCGGCGGATATTCTCCGGGTTAAATGTCCGCTCGATCGTCGCGATCGCGCGCAGCGGAATCACCTCGGGCGTGCCGTCGGCCATCAAGCGGCTGGTAGCGATGTTTATTCCGGAAATGTCGTCGATAACAGTGCGGCTCGCGCGAGGGATCTGCGTGATCACTTCGTAATTCTGGCCGTCGGGTGCAAGCCAATAGCCCGAGTTTTCACCGCCAATGAGCGCACGCAGCGTCGTTCCGAGCTGTGCGTAAGTCACGCCATACTCGGATGCCAGCTCGGGCTTCAGACGCACCGACAGCGCCGGCGTGCCTTCCTTGTGCGATACCTCGATGTCTGTGATGCCGCGGATCGACAGGATTTTCTGTCGCAGATCCGTGATCACGCGCTGCATTTCCGCGTCGTTGTTGCCCAGCAGCGCGACGTAAATCGGTCCGCCCCAACCTACTTTCATTTCGATGCCGGGAATAGCAGCCAGTCTTTGACGAATCGCCTGCTCGAGCTTCTTCTGCGAGCGATCTCGTTCGGAACGAGGCACGAGCTTTAAGTTGAGGCGGCCGGTATTCTTTGCGCCCTCAGTGCCGATGCCCGTGTCGATCGAATCGATCTCCTTAAATTCGCGCAGCGCCTGCTCGACACGCTTGACACGCTCGTCGGCGTACTCGAGGCTGGAGCCGACGGGCATCGTCAGCCGCACGCTGGTAAAGCTTTCGTCGCTCTGCGGCATCATCTCGGTGCCAACGACACCAGCAATCGGAATCGCAAGGGCAAAGCTCAGCGCTGCGATCCACAGCGTAATGCCGCGCGGGCTGATTGTCGCCAAGCGCGGCCTCAGATGCTTCGCATCGAACGTGCGCAACGCGCGCCAGACGCCGATCGCCGGCACACCGATCGGCAGATTAAGCTTCGGCACCGTCGTGCCGAGCGTCCATTGGCGCGGCGACAAAACCCAGCCGAGCAGCTTCCCATATACCGCGTGCACTCGATCCATCATTCGATCGAAGCCGCGCAGTACCGGCCCGACAAAGCGCGCTTCATGCATGCCGCGCGGAGGATCACGCCACACCGCCGACAGCATCGGATCGAGCGTGAAGCTGACGAACAGCGATACCAGCACAGCGACCGCGACAGTAATGCCGAAGGGATAAAAAAACTTGCCGACGATGCCGCCCATGAACGCGATCGGCACAAAAACCGCCACGATCGAAAATGTGGTGGCCAGCACTGCAAGACCGATTTCGTCGGTACCTTCGCGCGCGGCGGTGTAGTGATCCTTGCCCATATGGATATGACGCACGATGTTCTCGCGCACGACGATAGCGTCGTCGATCAGCAGGCCTATGCAGAGACTGAGCGCCATCATCGTCATGTAGTTCAGCGTAAAGCCGAACATGCGAAGCGAAATAAACGTAGCGATGACTGCGATCGGCAGCGTAAGTCCGGTTATTACCGTACTGCGCCAGCTGCCGAGGAACAGAAAAACGATCAGCACCGTCAGCAGCGCGCCTTCGATGATCGTGACCTTGACGTTGTTCACGGCGCCCTTGACAAAGTCTGACGTCGACCGCAGCAGCTTCAGCTCGGTGCCTGCAGGCAGTAGCTTGCGAATGTCATCGCCTGCGTTCTTCAGGTTGTCGCCAACCTGAACGATATTGGCGTCCTGCGCCTTGAAGATGTAGAAGCTGATTGCCGGTGACCCGTTAATGCGCGCGATGGAGTTTCGCTCTCGCTCTGTGTCGAACACATCCGCGACCTGTGACAGCATGATCGTCGCTCCGCTCTTGCGGGCGACGATGATCTTGCCGAAGTTCGCCGGCTCGTCGATACGGCCGTCGACACGAACGATTGCTTCAACTGTGTTGTTGCTGATGGTGCCGACCGGAACGCTGACGTTCGCGTTGCGCAGCGCAGTCACGACCTGGTCGACCGTCAGTCCGAATGCGGTCAATCGGGCCGGATCGACTCGCACCTGAATCTCCCGCGTCACGGTGCCCCCCAGCGCGACGCGGCCGACTCCGCTGACGCGCTCAAACCCTTTTTGCACGACCTGCTCGCCAAGCGTGGTTAACTGCCGCTGCGACAACCCTTTGCCGAGCAATCCGTAAAAAGCGACGGGCTCGTCGTTCTCGTCGCCCCCGCGTTGCACGACCGGATCCTTGACCTCACGGGGGAAGCCAGCGCGAATCTGCGCGATCTTGTCGCGCACTTCTTGCGTCACGCGGTCAGTGTCTACGTCAAGCCGAAACTCGATCCACGAAAACGAAACCCCTTCATACGACGCTGACAAGATCCGCTTGACGCCAGCGATTGTGTTTACTGCGTTTTCAATCGGCTTCGCCAGATCGTTTTCGACCTGCTCGGGTGACGCGCCCGGGTAACGGACTTGGATAGAAACCACCGGCGGACGCACGTCGGGCATCGCTTCGACGCCAAGCTTGGCATACGAAAAAAGTCCCAGTACCGTCAGTGCCACCATCACCATCGTGGCGAACACGGGGTGATTGATTGAAACGCGCGTCATCCACATCGGCTAAGCCCCGCGTTTCTAATTTCTCGCCGGCACGTGCCGGCTCTTATCGGCGACGCTGGAGTCCGGCGCCAGGCTTATCACTTTCGCAGCGAGCCCGTCTTTCAGGTTATCGAACTTGGTCGCAAGTACCACTTCGCCCGGCGCCACACCCGACGTCACTTCGACCAACTGAGCGCGCTCGTCGCGCTTGCCGGTGACGATGTTGCGACGGGCAAGTTTTTCTTCGGTGACGACCCACACGAAGGGCTGCGCAGCCTCTGTACGCACCGCCGACAGCGGTAGCGCCGGCACTTCGACCTCGGGCGCAATTGTCAGCGACACGCGGGCGAACATGCCAGCCTTCAGCAGCAATTCCTCGTTCGAAAGCGACACGTAAATGTTGATCGTGCGCGTGCCCGGTTCTGCACTCGGGTTGATGCGCTCAACCCGTCCTTCAAATTTGCGGCCGTCGATGCCTTCAACGTCGACCTGCGTAGGCATACCTTTGCGGATTTGCGTGACGTCG
>DATLMT010000052.1:0-14857 GCA_035537135.1 Burkholderiaceae bacterium
GCCAAAGCAATCATGGCCGGATCGATCCTCGGCTTTTCATTGCCGACATTCTGGGTCGGTCTGATCCTGATCATGGTCTTCGCTGTGCAGCTTGGCTGGCTGCCGTCCACGGGGCGCGGACCGACGACTGATGTGCTCGGCCTTCAGTTGTCGATATTCAATGTCGAAGGGCTGAAGTACGCGCTGCTGCCGGCGATCAACCTCGCGTTGTTCAAGCTGTCGCTGATCATCCGGTTGACGCGCGCGCAGGTGCGCGAGCAGAGCCTGCTCGACTACATCAAGTTTGCACGGGCCAAGGGGCTCACGAACCAGCGCGTGATCGGCGTGCACCTGCTGAAGAACATCATGATTCCACTGATTACCGTCATCGGGCTCGAGCTGGGATCCGTGATCGCGTTCGCCGTCGTGACCGAGACCATCTTCGCGTGGCCCGGCATGGGCAAGCTGGTCATCGATTCGATCTTCCAGCTCGACCGCCCGGTCGTGGTTGCGTATCTGCTGGTCGTCGTGTTCATGTTTATTCTGATCAACCTGGTGGTCGATCTGATGTACTCCGCGCTCGATCCGCGTGTTCGGCTGGCGGACATCCAGCAGTAACCGAGCCATGAGCGCTGCGCCCATCGAGCAGATCCAACCCGGCATCGACGCAGTCGATCGCGCGCAACTACCGTGGCGCCGGTTTGCATCGCAATTTGCCGAAAGCAAGATTGCGATGTTCGGATTGGCAATGCTGCTGGTCGTGGCGGCCATTGCATTGTTCGCGCCGTGGATCGCGCCACAAGACCCCTACGATCTGACGAAGCTCGATCTGCTCGATTCGCGCCAGCCACCTGGCACGAAGAGTGCCGATGGCATGACGTACTGGCTTGGCACCGACGGCCAGGGGCGCGACATGCTGTCGGCGATTATTTATGGACTGCGCGTGTCGCTGATGGTCGGCGTACTGTCAGGCGCGATCGCGTTGACGATCGGCTCGATCATGGGGGTTCTCGCCGCGTATCTCGGTGGCCGCCTCGAACAGCTGGTGATGCGAATCGTCGACATCCAGCTCGGCTTCCCGGCAATCCTGGTGGCGCTGATTCTGCTGGCGGTGCTTGGCAAAGGCGTCGACAAGATCATCATCGCGCTGGTGACGGTGCAGTGGGCGTATTACGCGCGCACCGCTCGCTCGGCGGCGCTGGTTGAGCGCAACAAGGAGTACATCGAGGCTGCGCGCTCGCTTGGACTGTCGGGCGCGCGCATCGTGATGCGGCACTTGCTGCCGAACGCGCTCCCGCCGCTGATCGTCGTCGGCACCGTGCAGGTCGCGCACGCGATCGCGCTGGAAGCGACGCTATCGTTTCTCGGTCTCGGATTGCCGCCCACCGAGCCCTCGCTGGGCTTGTTGATCGCCAACGGCTACGAAGTGCTGATGTCGGGCAAATACTGGATCAGCATGTATCCGGGCATCGCGCTGCTGCTGACGATTCTCGCGATCAATCTAGTGGGCGATCAGTTGCGCGACATCCTGAATCCGCGGTTGGCCAGGTAAAGATGGCCGCGCTGCTGTCCGTGCGCAACTTGCGCACAGAATTCGCAACCCGCGACGGTTTGCTGCCCGCTGTGGCCGACGTGTCGTTCGACCTGCAGCGCGGCGAAGTGCTCGGTCTGGTCGGTGAATCGGGCTCCGGAAAATCCGTGACGGGTTTTTCGATTCTGGGCCTGATCGATCCGCCCGGGAGGATCGCGCGCGGCGAAATCGTCTTTGACGGCACCGAGCTGGTCGGTGCCTCGCCTGAGCACATGCGCGCGCTGCGCGGCAAGCGGATCGCGATGATCTTCCAGGACCCGATGATGACGTTGAATCCGGTCCTGTCGATCGAAACGCAGATGGTGGAAACGGTGCTTGCGCACCAGCAGGTATCGCGCGAATCGGCACGCGACAGAGCGATCGGAACGCTGAGCCGCGTCGGCATCGCTTCGCCTGCGGAGCGCCTCGTGCAATATCCACACCAGTTTTCAGGCGGCATGCGGCAACGGGTGGCCATCGCAATCGCGCTGCTGCACAGCCCCGACCTGATCATTGCCGACGAGCCGACCACCGCACTCGACGTCACGGTGCAAGGGCAGATCCTGTACGAGATGCAGAAGCTGGTGCGTGAATCCGGTACCGCGCTGATCTGGATTACGCACGACCTCGCCGTGGTCGCCGGACTCGCCGATCGGATCGCGGTGATGTACGCCGGCCGGATTGTCGAGCTCGGCAATGCCGATGACGTGCTCGAGACACCGCGCCATCCGTACACGCGGGGGCTATTGGACTCCGTACCCGCCGCAACGGCGCCGGGGCAGCGACTGCGGCAAATCAGCGGCTCGACGCCATCGTTGATTACGCTTGGGGCCGGATGTGCGTTCAGGCAGCGCTGCCCGCGCGCAGCAGAACCCTGCGCAATCATGCCGGCACTGACGCAAGTCGGCAGCCGGCAGCTGCGCTGCTACTTCCCGTTGCAATACACACAAACAGTCGATGAGCTCATTGCTTGAATTCGACGCGGTCTCAAAGCGCTTTTCCAAGCGCTTGGACGTCATCGAGAAATTCGCACAACGCTTGGGCGTCAAGGTCAGCGAGCACACTGTGCATGCGGTCGATCGCGTGAGCTTTTCAGTTCGCGAGCGAGAAGTGGTTGGGTTGGTCGGCGAGTCGGGCTGCGGTAAATCG
This sequence comes from Burkholderiaceae bacterium, assembly GCA_035537135.1. GTDB lineage: Bacteria > Pseudomonadota > Gammaproteobacteria > Burkholderiales > Burkholderiaceae_F > JACCZX01. The sequence continues at coordinate 2,699 of DATLMT010000052.1, forward strand.
ACGCTCGGCCGCGTTGCGTGCGGACTTTATGCACCGAGCGACGGTGTAGTGCGGTATCGCGGCGACCCGGTGGCGCATATCAATGGAGCCCGTCGTCCGATCCAGATGATCTTTCAGGATCCGTTTGCATCGCTGAACCCGCGCATGCGGGTCGCACAGATCATCGGCGAGGCGCCACGCGTGCATGGATTGATCGATGCGAAGCAGATCGAGGACTACGTCGCGCAACTGCTTAAGCGGGTCGGACTTGATCCAGGCTACGTGCGCCGCTACCCGCATCAGTTTTCGGGCGGCCAGCGCGCACGCATCGGCATCGCGCGCGCATTGGCCGTGAAGCCCGAGTTCCTGGTGTGCGATGAGGCGGTTGCGGCGCTCGACGTCTCGATTCAGGCGCAGGTGCTGAATTTATTCATGGACCTGCGCGATCAGTTCCAGCTTACGTATCTATTCATCAGCCACGATCTCGGGGTCGTGCGGCATTTGTCCGATCGCGTGGTCGTGATGTATCTCGGCCGGGTCGTCGAAATTGCCGCCACCGAAGCGTTGTTCGCCGCCCCTAACCATCCATACACGCAGGCGCTGCTGACCGAGGTGCCGCGGATCGATCGCAAGCGTCGCACATTCGTTCCGATCAAGGGCGAGATTCCATCGGCCCTCGCGCCGCCATCGGGGTGCCACTTTCACCCGCGGTGCCCGTATGCGATGCCACGCTGTTCGATCGACGTGCCGGCGTTGCGCGAGATCGCGCCAGCGCGCTGGTCGGCGTGCCATTTGAATGACTTGAAAAGCGAGTCGTTGCAATGAATGCAAACACTTGTCGGTGGCACGGCCCGCAACAGCCGCGCGTTCCGCTGGTGCTCGACTCGCCTCACTCGGGCTTCCAGTTTCCGGCCGATTTCAATGCGGTCGTTTCGGAATTCGATCTGCGCGACGGCGAAGACTGCTTCGTCGACGAGCTGTACCAGCCGGCCACCGAGCTCGGTGTTTCGCTGCTTGCTGCGCAAACACCGCGCACTTATCTGGACCCCAACCGGCACGCCGGCGACATCGATCTCGAACTGATCGAAGGAGGAAGCTGGCCGCACCCGCACGTGCCGAGCGGGAAGGCAAGCATTGGCAAGGCGCTGGTCTGGCGCACGCTTGACGACGGCCGCGCGATTTATGGCCGCAAATTGAAGGTCGATGAAGTGCTTAGGCGCATTGAGCGTCATCACACGCCGTACCATCGTGAGCTGCAGCGCGCGATCGACCGCACGCATGCACACTTCGGTGTCGCTTACCACCTCAACTGCCATTCGATGAACTCGGTGGCAGGAAAGATGGGCGAAGGCGGCCAGAATTCGGCGCGCGCGGATTTCGTTTTGGGCGACCGCGACGGCACGACCTGCGATCCGGCATTTACCGAGTTCGTCCGTCGCACGCTGGCTGCGATGGGCCATCACGTCAGCGTCAACGATCCGTACAAAGGCGTCGAGCTGGTAAAGGCGTATTCGAAACCCGCTGCGGGCCGGCATAGCCTGCAGCTCGAAATCAACAAGCGGCTTTATATGGACGAGGCTCGCAGAGAGCGCAACAGTGGGTTCGCACCGTTGCAGCGCCAGTTGCATCATCTGATCGAATCGATCCTGGACTACATCGGAAAGGAGCGCCGTGGCTGAGCGTATTGCTGAAACTGTGCGTGGCCATTACCCGATCGAGGTGCAGCCGGTCGATATCTCCAACTACAAGACCGGCAACGCGGGTGTCGACTACGTGCATGTGATTGACTCCGCCCGCAGCGGGCCGACGGTGATGGTGCAGGCGCTGACCCACGGCAACGAGTTCTGCGGCGCGTATGCGCTCGACTATCTGATGCGGGAGAAGATCGCGCCGGCGGCGGGCAAGCTGATCGTCGCGTTTGCCAACGTCGACGCCTATGCACGCTTCGACTTCGACGACCCCGACGCGTCGCGTTTTATCGACGAGGACTACAACCGCGTGTGGTCGGACGAAGTTCTCTTCGGAGCGCGTGACTCCATCGAGCTTCGCCGTGCGCGCAAGCTACAGCCGTTCGTTGACGCCGCGGATTTTCTGCTCGACATTCACTCGATGCACGAGCCGTGCCGCCCAATCATGGTGTGTGGCACGGTCGACAAGCACGTCGGCCTGGCGCGCAAAGTCGGACTGCCGGCCGATTTGCTGCTCGACACGGGTCATCCGGCGGGTGTGCGCATGCGCGACCGTGGCACCTTCAACGATCCCGCGAGCCCGCGTGCGGCTGTCCTGATCGAGTGCGGCCAGCATTGGGAAAAGTCCGCAGTCGACGTCGCGGTCGATACGATGCTGCGTTTTCTGGCTGCCACCGGCGTTGTGACATTCGAATCGATCGAATCGAGGTTGAAAGTGAAGCCGCCTGCAAAGCAGCGCGTGATCCGGGTCACCGAGCCGGTCGTGGCCAAGTCGATGGACTTTGAGTTTGTCGTGCCAATCGAAGGCCTGGGAATAGTTCCGAAAGCCGGCATGCCCATTGCCCGCGATGGCGATACCGTGTGGTTGGCACCGTACGACGATACAGTGCTGGTGATGCCTTCGCTGCGGCACCTACGTCCCGGCAACACCCAGGTGCGACTCGGCCGTTACGAAGAGTAGGAGATGATTATGAGAGTAGGCAGATTCGGAAAATGGGCAGCGGCTGCATTTGCCGCAATTGTTGTGGTTCTGTCCGGATGCGCTACCAGCACCGAGTTCAACGCGCAATGGGTCAACCCGCAGGCGGGCAACCGTCTGCCGGTCAAGAGCGTGATGGTGATGGGCATCAACCGCGACTCGACCGCGCGTCGAATTTACGAAGACGCCATGGTTGCGCAGCTGAACGCGCGCGGCGTCAAAGCGGTGCAATCGTATAAATCGATGCCGGCGGACGGGCCCGCGGAGCAGCAGGCGATTCAGGCGGCAGTGTCGAGTGTCGGCGCCGACTCGGTGCTGATTTCTCGCACCGTCAGCGTCAGCAACGAGGTACGCGTGTCACCTGGATTGGTCGCAGGTCCGCCGTGGGGTTTCGGGTGGCCGGGCTTCTACGGGTACTACCACGGCTTCTGGTCGGCCGCGTATGCGGTCCCGCCGAGCGTTTATACCGTGCAGAACGTGCTGGTCGATACGCGGCTGTTCGATGCCAAGGAATACCTGTTGTTATGGTCGGGTTCGTCAACAACGGTACCCACCGGCTCGATGCAGCAGACGATTCAGGATTTCGCGAAGACAATCAGCGCGACACTCGCGAGCGAAAAGATCATCTAGTAAATCGCGACCACCCCATCGTCGCGCATATCGATCAGCGTTTCGGCGACCCGCACGCAGTCCTCGATGTGCCGGTCGCCGAGTCCCTTCAGTGCGGCGAACGATAGCGATGCAGCCACCGCCTGGCCGGCGAACGGCACATACTTCGATGCCTGTTTGACGCTCAGTCTGACGCCGACGGTTTTCAGCAGCTTGATCACCAGCTCGCGCGTCACGATGCGCCCAATAAGTGCGCTGCCGACCCCCATCGCAGCCTTGTAGGCAAAGAGCCTCCTCTGCGGCGCCAGCTCGTCGATCTGCTGCGGTGTCAGACCAAAACGCTGATTGATCTGCTCAATCATTCTCAGCAGCACGGTGACGTCGACCGCGACGTCAACACCAGGAAGCGGCACCACCGACGCGCCCGCTGAAATCAGCGCACGACGCGTCACGAGCTTGCGACATTCGGCGGCGATCTGCATGATGTCGCGCCGCGTTTCCGGTATCAGATTGGAGCTCGCGCGAGCCGACGTGCTCTTATTTCTTGGGTCGCGTTTTGAGCGACTTGAACGCCTGATAGCGAGTGAGGTGGACGCCATGGGACGGTTGCGGCTCAGATGGTTGGATGATGCCTCGAGGGCAGGTTCACGCGGCCCCACTTTAGCGTGCGGCTCATCCAGACCACCTCGTCCAGAAAGCCGCGCACGCGCTTCTCGTACGCATCGTCGAGCAGCTTGCCGCTATCGTCGAACTTGCTTTGCACCGTCGGAAAATTCAGATCGGTAAACGTCACTGCCAGTCCTAATTCACGCACCATCGGGACCATTGCTTCAATGACGCGCGTTCCTCCCCACGGTCCCGCCGACACCCCGACGAAAGCGACTGCCTTGTGGATGTATTCCTTCAACAGCAAATCCAGCACGCCTTTTAGCGCGCCGGGGTAGCCGTGGTTGTACTCGGGCGCGACGATGACAAGACCATCGGCGCGAATCATCGTGTCACGCCAGTGCGGAAACTGATCCTTGATATCGGTCCCATAGTCGGTCTGCGGCAGGGCGAACTCCGCGACGTCGAACCATTCGGTTTCGATATCAGGGCGCGCCGACATTGCTGCGTACAGCCAGCGCGCGACGTGCCCACTTCTGCGCATTTTTCGATTCGTGCCGAGTAGAAGCGGCAGGAAAACGGGCGGTGAGTCCAAATTTCGGCCCCCTCAGGCAAGCGCTCCTCTTACCTCGGAGAACCAAGGAAGTGCGCCGCAGCATGGTAATCCGATTAACTGCGAACGGCCCCCGTTCATCATCGATTTCAGTCAAGCTCGCAGCGCGTAGCGCCCCTATAATTCTTCGATCCCAAACAGGTCCAGGCGCGCGAGCGGCGGCCAACGCGATCGTCGATGCAGCTCCTTACCCTCGGGCTCAATCACACTACTGCGCCGCTTGCAGTACGGGAGCGCGTCGCTTTTCTGGCCGACGAGGTCGGCGCCACCATCGGCCGGTTACGTGAGCGCTTAAGTGAACCGGCCGGCGGGCGCATCAGCGAAGCCGCGATCGTTTCCACCTGCAACCGTACCGAACTCTATTGCGCCGCCGAAGAACCGGAGGTGGCGCAGCACGCATTGCGTCAATTTGTTGCCACCGAACGCCAACTGGACCTGGACGAGTTGCATCGTCACTCGTACGTGCTGCCGCACGTGAACGCCGTCCGACACGCGTTTCGCGTCGCCAGCGGCCTCGACTCGATGGTGCTTGGCGAACCGCAAATCCTTGGCCAGATGAAGGAAGCCGAAAAGCTCGCGCGCAACGCCGGCGGGCTTGGCTTGATGCTGAACCACTTGTTTCAGCGCACGTTCGCCGTCGCGAAGGAAGTTCGTTCCACGACCGACATCGGCACACAGTCGGTTTCGATGGCGGCCGCTGCCGTGCGCGTGGCGCGCAAGATTTTCGGCGAGCTCACCGACAGCCACGTGCTGTTCGTCGGGGCCGGCGAAATGATCGATCTGACCGCAACGCACTTTGCCGCGCAGCGGCCAAAGTCGATCACGGTCGCCAATCGCACGCTCGACCGCGCTGAATCACTCGCGACTCGGTTGCACGGAAAATCGATGAAGCTCGGCGACCTGCCCGAGGCAATGGCGAAATTCGACATCGTCGTGTCGTGCACCGCCAGCCTGCTGCCGATCATCGGGCTCGGTATGGTTGAGCGCGCAATCCGCGCGCGCCGGCACAAGCCGATGTTCATCGTGGATCTCGCGGTGCCGCGCGACGTCGAGCCCGAAGTCGCACGGCTCGACGACGTTTATGTGCACACCGTCGACGACCTCGGCAAAGTGGTCGCGAGCGGCAACGACACACGGCAGGCTGCAGTCGCGCAGGCTGAAGCAATCATCGAATCGCGTGTGCGCGATTTTGAAGAGTGGATCCGGGTGCGCCGCGCAGTGCCGACGATTCAGGATCTGCACGGCCGTGCCGACGCGCTGCGCGCGCGCGAGCTGCAGCGCGCTTTGAAGCTGCTTGCGAAAGGCGAGCCGCCCGAGCGCGTGATCGAGCAGTTGTCGCACGCGCTAACGAACAAGTTCCTGCACGATCCGATGAGCGCGCTGCGCGCCGCCGGCGACGACGCCGAGCATGCGCGGCTGCAGGCTTTGCTCGCCCGCTTTTACTCGGAGTAGGTAAGGCTGTCGCGGTGCGCTTTGCGGTCGCACATGCGACGATATCTCCATGAAAACCTCAATGAGAACCAAACTCGAGCAGCTGTCGAAGCGGCTCGAAGAGATCGACGTTCATTTGTCGGGCGAGCATGCGGCGCGCGATATGAACCGCTTTCGTGCACTCGGCCAGGAGCGGGCGGAAATCGAGCCGGTGGTCAGCCGCTTCCACGACTATCAGCGCGCCGAAAGCGACTTGCAGGGAGCGCAGCAAATGCTCTCCGAGCCCGAGATGAAGGCGCTCGCCGAGGAAGAGATCGAAGCATCGAAAGCCCGCATCGCGGTACTCGAAGGCGAGCTGCAAGCGCTGCTGCTGCCGCGCGATCCGAACGATGACCGCAATATCTTTCTTGAAATACGCGCCGGCACCGGCGGGGACGAATCCGGACTATTCGCCGGGGATCTGCTGCGGATGTATCTGCGCTACGCGGAGCGCCATCGCTGGGCAAGCGAGATGATTTCCGAGAGCGCGTCCGATATGGGCGGCTACAAGGAGGCCATCGTGCGGCTGGTCGGCGCCGGCGCGTATTCGAAGCTGAAGTTCGAATCAGGCGGCCATCGAGTGCAGCGCGTGCCGGTCACCGAAGCGCAGGGACGCATCCACACGTCGGCGTGCACAGTAGCGGTGCTGCCCGAAGCCGATGAGATCGACGATGTCAAGATCGATCCGAGCGAGATTCGCATCGACGTATTCCGTGCTTCAGGCGCCGGTGGCCAGCACGTCAACAAGACCGAAAGCGCGGTGCGCATCACGCATCTGCCAACCAACATCGTCGTCGAGTGCCAGGACGACCGGTCGCAGCACAAGAATCGCGAGCGCGCGATGAAGATCCTGGCGGCTCGCATCAAGGACCAACAGACGCGCGACCAGCAGGCCAAGGAGGCGTCGACGCGCAAGACGCTGATCGGCTCGGGCGACCGCTCCGAGCGCATTCGTACCTACAACTTTCCGCAGGGCCGCGTCACCGATCACCGCATCAACCTGACGCTATATCGAATTGACGCAATCATGGATGGCGATCTCGACGAGCTGACCGAGCGGCTGGCCGCGGAGCATCAGGCGGAGCTGCTGGCGGCGCTGGGCGATGCCGTTCAGTGACGAATTGGCCGAAGCCGATCTGACCGTCGGCGCGCTGCTGCGCGCAAGCACGTTACCCGCGATCGAAGCGCGCGCCTTGTTGGCGCATCAGCTTGGCGTGTCGCGCGAGCAGTTGGTTGCGCGCCCGGAGCTGCTTGTTGCCCCGGACGACGCGCAACAGTTTGCGCAATGGGTCGAACGCCGTCAGCGGGGCGAGCCGCTTGCGTACCTGCTGGGAGAAAAGGAGTTTTACGGCCGCATGTTTGCTGTGTCTGCTGCCGTACTGATACCGCGCCCGGAGACCGAGCTGCTGGTTGAAGCTGCGCTGGCGCTCGGCTTGCGCGACGACGCGCACGTTCTGGATCTCGGCACCGGGTCGGGCTGCATCGGGATCACGCTTGCGCTCGAGCGCCCGCGCTGGCAGATCGTGGCGACCGACCAGTGCTCGCATGCGCTCGTCGTTGCGCGTCAGAACAAAGAAAAATTGCGGGCGAACAACGTAGAGTTTCGCGCTGGAAACTGGTTTGCGGCGGCGCCCGAGCGCTTTGATTTGATTGTCAGCAATCCGCCTTACGTTGCTGCCGGTGACGCCCACCTGGACGCGCTCCGCTACGAGCCACTGCCTGCGTTAGTGTCCGAAGCGAACGGCCTGGGGTGTCTTTACACAATCATCGAAGACGCGGCGTCGCATCTGGTTGCGGGAGGTTTCCTCGCGCTCGAACACGGTCACGATCAGGCAACCGCGATAAGGGATCGCTTGGTCACCGCTGGTTGGCTTGAAGTGCAGACGCTGCAAGACATGGCGAGCATCGACCGCGTGACTATGGCGCGTTCAGGTGTCGTTTGACGCCGCTTTTGCGCTCGCTACACTCGGAAGATCTAATCAAACCCTACTGCTGGACGCCATGACTCCTGAAGACTTCGTCAAGAAAACCGTGACCGAGAATCCCGTTGTTCTGTTCATGAAAGGGACCGCTCAATTTCCTCAGTGCGGGTTCTCCGGGCGGGCCATATCTTTGCTCAAACAATCCGGCGTAAAGAATCTGATCACCGTTAACGTCCTCGAAGATGACGACGTGCGCCAAGGGGTCAAGGACTTTTCAAACTGGCCGACGGTTCCGCAGCTATACGTCAACGGCCAATTTGTTGGCGGCTCGGACATCATGACTGAGATGTTCCAATCGGGCGAATTGCAGACGCTGCTGAAGGACGCCAAGGTCGTTTAGCTTAACGATGCGGCGCCTGATCGTTGCTATTACAGGCGCTACCGGTGCGATCTACGGCGTGCAATTGCTGCGCCATTTGCGCACGCTGGGCGTCGAAACACACCTGGTGCTATCGCCGGCCGGCGTATTAAACGTGCACCAGGAGCTCGACTTGAAGCGTGCTGACGTGGAAGCGCTGGCAGATGCGGTGCACAGCGTCGGTGACGTCGGTGCGGAACTCGCCAGCGGATCGTTCAAAACCGATGGCATGGTCATAGCGCCCTGCTCGATGAAGACGCTGGCGGCTATTGCGCACGGCTACGCCGACAACTTGATCTCGCGCGCTGCCGACGTCAGTTTGAAAGAGCGCCGCAAGCTGGTGTTGCTGCCGCGCGAGGCGCCGTTGAACCTCGCGCACATTCGCAACATGGAAGCCGTGACACTAATGGGCGGCATCATTTTCCCGCCGTTACCGGCGTTCTATCAACGCCCGCAAAGTTTCGAGCAAATGGTCGATCACACATTGGCGCGCGTGCTCGACCTGCTCGGCGTCGAGCATCAATTGGCGCCGCGCTGGGACGGGCAGATCGGCGCCGATCCGCAGCACGCCTAAGTCGCGTACACTGCGCGTGCTTTCGCTTGAGTCTGTCGTTCTCCGTTATCTCTGGCCTGTTGCTTGGTTCGTAAAACAACAGCGCGTCTGTTTATCAGGTTCACGTCTCTTGATCGTTAGCTCGCTGCTGGAACACTTCCAGCGGGTGATTCGTTTTGAACTTTTATCAAGGAACGACAATGGCAACAGGTACCGTTAAGTGGTTTAACGACGCAAAAGGCTTTGGATTCATCACGCCGGAAGATGGCGGCAAAGACTTATTCGCGCACTTCTCCGAAATTCAGGCAGGCGGCTTTAAGTCGCTGGCCGAGGGGCAGCGCGTGGAATTTGTTGTGAAGCAAGGCGCGAAGGGCCCGCAAGCCTCCGACATCCGTCCGGCGTAATTGCTAAACGCAACAACAAAAAAACCGCGGCAAGCCGCGGTTTTTTGTTGCGTGGTGCCGGCAGAGGGACTCGAACCCCCGACCTTCGGTTTACAAAACCGTTGCTCTACCAACTGAGCTATGCCGGCCGCAGTCGCTGAGCCGCGCGACTTTACTTTATGCGCGTCAGCTTGGGCCGATCGCCACGACGCGGTGGCGGCGGCGGATCGCTCGGCTCGTTGTTGTCGGCGTTGGTGACCGGCGCTCGCACAGGCACGAGCGCCATTGGTGTCGGGCCCGGCAATGTCTTTGCGCCGTCGTTGTCGGCGCTCGCAGGGTCTACCACCGTCGGCGCATTGCGCGAAACGTCGAACGCCATGCCCTGGCCATTTTCGCGCGCGTAAACGGCGATCACCTTGTCGACCGGCACCGTCACTTCGCGCGCAACACCGCCGAACCTCGCCTGAAACTCGATTGCTTCGTTTCCGAGCTTCAAACGGTTGGTTGCCAGCGGGGAAATGTTCAGCACGATTTCGCCGTTCTTGACGAACTCCTGCGGCACGTTGACGCCGGAGTCAGCGAGCACGGCGATATACGGTGTCATGCCCGAGTCGGCACACCACTCGTGGATCGCGCGGATCAGATACGGCTTGGTCGAAACGTCGGCCATGGTGACGACTAGCGGCGCATTACCTTTTCAGACGGCGTCAGTGCCTCAATATAAGCCGGCCGCGAAAACATGCGTTCAGCGTACTTCATTAGCGGCGCGGCGGTTTTCGGAAGATCGATGCCGTAATGGTCGAGCCGCCAAAGCAAAGGTGCAAGCGCGACGTCGAGCATCGAAAAGTCATCGCCGAGCATGTACTTGTTCTTCAGCATGATCGGAGACAGCTGCGTCAAGCGGTCGCGAATCGTCGCGCGGCCCTTGTCCATCGCCTTCTGATTGTTGCTGTTCTCAAGCGTCTGCACGTGCACGAACAGCTCGCGCTCGAAGTTGAACAGGAAAAGCCGCGTGCGGGCGCGCATCACCGGATCGGCCGGCATCAATTGCGGATGCGGAAAACGCTCGTCAATATATTCGTTGATGATGTTCGATTCGTACAGCACGAGATCACGCTCGACCAGGATTGGCACCTGACCATAGGGGTTCATCGTGTTGATATCTTCGGGCTTGTTGAACAGATCAACGTCGCGGATCTCGAAGTCCATGCCCTTTTCGAACAACACAAAGCGGCAGCGCTGTGAAAACGGGCAGGTCGTTCCGGAGTAAAGCACCATCATTTCATTTCCTTGTTTTTGTTATCCGCAGACGCCCGGCCGCTCCGAAGCCCGCAGATCAAACCCACTTCAGGTGCACGTGCGACGCGCGTTCGTAGGCCTGAAGTGCCTATTTCACGTCTTTCCAGTAGACGGTGTTCAGCCGCCACGCGACTACGGTAAATAGCGCGAGGAACATCAGCACCCCTACGCCGATCCGCGTGCGTTTGCCCGCTGTCGGGTCGGTGATAAACGAGAGAAAGGCGACCAGGTCGGCAGCGTCCTCATCGAAGCGCCGGGACTGCTCCTGACTCTGAGCTTTAAATGAATATTTAATGCCTCCAGCGCCGTGCGTCGCGTTTGGCACTTCAATGCGCGACGCTATGCCGTTCGCATCGTAAGTTGTACTGACCTGCATGTGCTGCACCGCTCCGCTTTTCGGATCCTTGCGCTCCTCAGTGAATTCGATTTTGGCTTCGCGAGGACCCTGCTCTTGCCAGAAGACATGCGGCATCGATATGTTCGGATAAGCAACGTTGTTCCACCCCGTGGGTGAGTCCGCGTCGCGGTAGTAACCGCGCAGCAGCGTGTAGACGTAATCGGTACCCGCATGCTGGGCCGACGTGCGGGCGCGCGTGATCACCGATAAATCAGGCGGGGTTTTGCCAAACCATCGCTTCTGGTCCCCTCCGGCCGCGGCATTGCGGATCGTGTCGCCGACCTTCTGATTGCCATAGATCAGGTACTGCTGAATCTGCGCGTCGGTCAATCCGATTTCCTGCAGGCGGTTCCAGCGCACCAGGCTCGCACCGTGACAGCCGATGCAGTAGTTGGCAAACAGCCTTGCACCGTTTTGCAACGCCGCCGGGTTTTGCATCCGATCGACTGGCCAGACGTCCATCGGCGCACCGCCCTCGGCAGCGACCAAAGAGCTCGCGGCGCACAGCATCGACGCTGCCATTGCTAGACGCACTAAAGTCTTCATTCGTTCAATGCGCGGCATAGGTAATGCGCTCGGGAACAGGTTTGAACGTGCCCATCCGGCTCCACCACGGCATCAATGCAAAGTAGGCGAAGTACACCAGCGTGAGCACCTGCGCGACGATGGTGGCGCCCGGCGTCGGCGATTGCGTGCCCAGATAACCGAGGATCAAAAACGCGACGACCCACGCGATCAACAGCCAGAAGTGCCATGCCGGGCGATAGCGCATCGACCGTACCGGCGAGTGATCGAGCCACGGCATCGCAAAAAATATCATGACCGAAACGCCCATCATCACGACGCCCCAGAACTTCGGATCGAGCGTGAAGAAGCCGATCACCAGCGCGATCGCTCCAACCATGATCGCACCGCGCGCAATGGAATTGGAAACCGTCAGGATCGTTAGCGCGGCCAAGCCGATCGTTCCGACCGCGAGCGCGTACATGAATTGTTCGGTCGTCGCGCGCAGGATCGAGTAATACGGCGTGAAATACCAAAGCGGCGCAATGTGCGTCGGCCCCTGCAGCGGATCGGCAGGAATGAAGTTGTTCCACTCAAGGAAGTAGCCGCCAAATTCCGGCCAGAAGAACACCACCGCAAAAAACGGAATCAAAAAGATCGATAGCCAGAAGAGGTCATGCACCGTGTAGTACGGGTGAAACGGCACGCCATCGAGCGGGCGGCCCTGCGCGTCCGTATG
>DATLMT010000053.1:0-4954 GCA_035537135.1 Burkholderiaceae bacterium
CGCGGAAACCGGACTCGCCCACCGCACACGCGCTTTCGGAAATCGGCGCGGACATCGCAGTTGCCGACCTTGACGATGCTGACAGCGTACGGCGCGCGATGGAAGGCGCGCACGGTGCTTTCTGCGTCACCAACTTCTGGGAACACTTCTCGCCCGACAAGGAGCTCGCGCAGGCCAACACGATGGCGCAGGCGGCGCTGGATGCCGGCGTCAAGCATGTCGTGTGGTCGACGCTCGAAGACACGCGCGAGTTCGTCGAGCCCGGCAGCCGCATGCCCGTTCTGTTGGGCAAGTACAACGTGCCGCACTTCGACGCGAAGGGTGAAGCGAACCGCGCGTTCGTCGATCGCAAAGTACCCACGACGCTGCTGTACACATCCTTCTACTGGGACAACCTGATTCACTTCGGCATGCAGCCACAGCGCGGCGCCGACGGTGTATTGGACTTCGTGTTGCCGATGGGTGACGCGAAGCTGCCGGGAATCGCCGCTGCAGACATCGGCGCATGTGCGTTCGGCATCTTCACGCGCGGCGAAGAGCTGATTGGAAAATCGATCGGCATCGCTGGCGAGCATCTGACCGGCGCACAGATGGCCGAGCAGTTGGCGCGCGCAGTCGGCGAGCCGGTGCGACATGTCGCGCTGACGCCATCGCAGTTCGCTGCGCTCGGGTTTCCGGGCGCCGCCGACCTCGCAAACATGTTCCAGTTCAAGACGGAATTCGAGGAGATGTTCTGCGCGGCGCGCCGTGTCGAGTGCTCGCGCGACCTGAATCCTCGGCTGCAATCGTTTTCACAGTGGCTGGCTCAGAACTCCAAGCGGTTGCCGATCCAGCCGCACGTTGGAGAGCCTGCGTGAAGACGCTTGCGTTGCTCGTGATGCTGCTGGTGTTCTGCGCATCGTTGGGCGCAGAGCCACCGGCGGTTCGCCTCGTGGTGACGGTGCCTTCCGCGCCGTTGCCGCAGCGGCTCAGCGAGACGGGACTGTACGTGGACGGCTCCATGAAAGTGCGCGGCGACAACATCGCGTTCGCACCGCAGTACCCGCTGTGGTCGGACGGCACGAGCAAGCACCGCTGGATTTATCTACCGCCTGGTGCGGCTATCGATGCCTCGCGCGTCGACGCTTGGGAATTTCCAGTCGGCACGCGTCTATGGAAAGAATTCGGCTACGACCGCCGCGTCGAGACGCGCTACATCGAGCGAGTGGCAGACGGTTCATGGCGCTTCGCTACGTACGTATGGAACGAAGCAGGAACTGACGCGCTTCTCGCGGCGGACGACGGTGCGATGCTGCCGGTCAACGCTGCACCAGGCGGTCGCTACTCAGTGCCATCACGCAACGACTGCCTGGCGTGTCATGAAGGCGCGCCGGTGCCCGTGCTCGGCTTCAGCGCGTTGCAGTTGTCGTAGGATCGCGATCCGCTTGCCCCGCACGCGGAGCCTGCGCGGAACGATCACATCAACCTATCCAAGCTCGTCGCAAGCGGACAGCTGCGCAACCTGTCACAGCGTTACGTCGATCAAGCGCCGCGAATTGCAGCGACATCGCCGATCGAGCGTGCGGCCCTCGGTTATCTGCATGGCAACTGCGGCCATTGCCACAACGATGCCGGCGCGCTCACGGGACTCGAGCTCGTGCTTGGGCAGCAAGCCGACGTTGCGGCGCAAAGCTCCGAGCGAACGATGCAGTCGTTGCTCGGGCACTCGAGCCGCTTCCGCCCGCAGGGCGCCGACGGTGTGCAGCGCATTGCGCGCGACGGCGGCACGCACGTGCTGACGCTGCGCATGAAGTCGAGCAACCCAATTGCACGGATGCCGCCGCTCGGCGTGCAACAAGTCGACGCCAAAGGCGTGGCGCTAGTCGAGCGCTGGATCAACCAATTTCTTTCAAACCGTTAGGAGGCTTCTGATGAAACGCATTCCATTCGAGCTCGCTGTACTCGCAATTTCACTTGGCATGGTGATTGCGGTCGCCGCGCCCGCACGTGCACAAACTTCTGCCATCAGTGCCGAAAAACTCGTGCGCGGCAAGTATCTGGTGACCGTCGCCGGCTGCAACGACTGTCATACGCCATGGGTGATGGGCGCCAAAGGACCGGAGCCCGACATGACGCGCATGCTGTCGGGGCATCCGGAAAGCGACAAACTGCCGCCCGCGCCTGCGCCGCAAGGACCGTGGATCGTGTCGGCCGCCGCAACGAACACTGCATGGTCGGGTCCGTGGGGCATTAGCTACACGGCGAACCTGACGCCGGACGCAGAGACCGGACTCGGCAAATGGACGCAGCGCAATTTCACCGAGACGATTCGCACCGGCCGCCACATGGGACGCGGCCGGCAGATTCTGCCCCCGATGCCGATCCCGATGTACAAGAACTTCACCGATGCCGACCTGGAAGCGATCTTCGGCTATCTGCAGACGATTCCGGCAGTAAAGAACCGCGTTCCGGAGCCGTTGCCTCCGACGCAACCGATTGCAGCGAAGTAGGCACGCAACATATCGTCATCAACACGAGCACGGAGACTTCCAAATGATTACCAATACGCAATCCGGCACCAACATCCACGAGATCGCCGACGGCATCTTCCGCATCAACACGCCGGTCACTATTCCCGGCGGGCCGGGTCAGTTCAATTTCAACCAGTACTTGATCGTCGATGACGAGCCGCTGTTGTTTCACACCGGACCGCGGCGGCTGTTTCCTTTGGTGCGCGAAGCAATGGCGCACATCATGCCCGTCGAGCGATTGCGTTACGTAGGCTTCTCGCACTTCGAGGCGGACGAATGCGGCGCGCTGAATGAATGGCTCGCGGCGGCGCCGCGCGCGGAAACGGTGTGCGGGCAGATCGCCGCGATGGTGTCCGCGAACGACGTCGGTGACCGACCGGCACGCGCTCTTGCGGACGGCGAAGTTCTTTCACTGGGCAGACACGCGGTGCGTTGGTTCGACACGCCGCATCTGCCGCACGGCTGGGACTGCGGACTGATGATGGAAACGTCGACCCGCACGTTTCTTTGCGGCGATCTGTTCACGCAGGGAGGCGCCGGCGAGACACCGCTGACCGAATCCGACATCCTCGGCCCGAGCGAGGCATTTCGCGGGCCGATGGACTATTACGCGCATGCACCGGAGACGACGGCGATTCTCGAGCGCCTCGCCCACGAGCAGCCAACGACGCTCGCTTGCATGCATGGCAGCGCGTTCCGCGGCGACGGAGCGTCATTGCTGCTCGCGCTCGCGCAGAGCTTGAGCGGACGCCGCCAATTGCGGGCGGCGGCGTAGGCCGGGCTACATCTTGCAGCCGGTCGCCGGATCGGCCAGTCCCTTCACGGCTACCTTCTGATACTTGTTGGCGCCGCCTTCGACCTTACGAAGATATATATCGTGCACGGGGTTGTGTGCCTTCGATAGCGTGAACGGGCCACGCGGGCTGTCGATCTTGGCCGACTCCATCGCCTTGATCATCTCGGCACGCTTCGATATATCACCCTTGACCCCGTTTAAGCCAGCGGCCAGTAATTGCGCGGCGTCGTAACCCTGTGCGGCGTACACATCCGGCTGCAGCTTGTACGCCTTCGCGTAGTTCAAGCGGAATGATTTGTCTTTCTCGTTCGGCAGGCCATCGGCGTAGTGCAGGGTGGTGAGAAGTCCTTGCGCGGCTTCGCCTTGCGCTTCGAGCGTGCCGTCAGTGAGGAAGCCGGGGCCGTAAAGCGGGACCGTCTTGGTCAATCCTGCGGCCGCGTAATCCTTGACGAACTTCACCGCGCCGCCGCCCGCAAAGAACGCAAACGTCGCATCGGGCTTCAGCGATGCTATCTCGGTCAACAGCGCCTGGAACTCGACGCCGGGAAACGGCAGGTTCAATTCCTTGATGACTGTGCCGCCGCCCTTGGTGAAGCCTTCCTTGAACGCAACCGCCATCTCGTCGCCCGCTGCGTACTTCCATGTGATCGAAACGGCCTTCTTGTGACCGCGTTCGGCGGCAACGACACCGGCTGCGTAGGCGGACTGCCAATTCGAAAACGAAGTACGGAAAATATTCGGCGCGCACATCGGGCCAGTCACTGCGTTCGCACCCGCGTTCGGAACAATCAGAAGCGTGTTCGTGTCGCGAGCGGCCTTGGCCATTGCCATCACGACGCCGGAGTGCACGGTGCCGACAACGACGTCGACTTTGTCGCGATTGATCAGCTTGCCGATGTTATCGGTCGCTTTCGCCGGGTCGGACTCGTCGTCAACTCGAAAGTATTCGATCTCGCGCCCGCCGATCTTGCCGCCGTTTTCCTGCACGTACAGCTTGAATCCGTTTTCGATCGCGTTGCCGAGCGCAGCGAACGTACCGGTGAACGGCAGCATCAAGCCGACCTTGAGTTTCTGCTGCTGTTGCGCGCTCGTGGGCCCGGCTGCCAGTGCAGCCAATAGCGCGGCGGCGAGGGTGAGAGTGTGTCTGCGGTTCATTCGAATGTCTCCGTTAGGTATGGTTTGCAATGAAATCGACAATCGCCTGGCTCACTTGCGCGGATTGGTCGCGCTGTGGGGAATGGCCACAATGGGAGAGCTTCAGCAGCTTCGCATGCGCTACGCGTGTTGCGATGCTGTCTACCTGCGCCATTGTTCCGTATTCATCATCTTCGCCTTGCACCACCAGGACAGGCTTTTTGATCGAGGGCAACAACGCTTCGATATTCCAGCTGCGAAACGCCGGGTCGAGCCAGATGTCATTCCATCCCCAGAAAGCCGAATCCGGGTCGTCGTGGTACCGCGCAAGCTTAACCCTGAGAGTTGAGCCTTGCGTATCGGTAGTTGCGAGATACGTTTCGCGTGTGCGTTGGATGCTCTCGATCGACAAGTCTTCGACGAACACGTGCGGGGCCAGTGCGATGACGCCCGCCACACGCTCGGGGAACGTCGCCGCATGAATGAGCGCAATCGAGGCACCGTCACTGTGGCC
>DATLMT010000054.1:0-6673 GCA_035537135.1 Burkholderiaceae bacterium
GCTCGCGCGTAGCCAGTCATCGGCACGCTGATGCGTGAGTACTCGATAGCGTTTCACCAACTCGATGCCGCGCGCAGGATCGATTTCGAGGACGTCGATGGCCGACCCCTCGAACCCGCCGTGGACCATGCCGCCCACGAGCGCGCCCGCCATGTTCCCGCCGCCGATGAATGCCACCCTCACCGGTTGGATACCCGCGCGCCGAAAATGGCGGTGCCGATACGCACCATCGTCGAACCTTCGGCGATGGCAGCATCAAGGTCGTCCGACATGCCCATCGACAGCACATCGAGATCCAGGCCGTTTTGGCAGAGCTGCCTAAACAACGCGTGCGCCTGCGCGAACGCGATCCGCTGACGAGCGACGTCGGTCTCCGGCGCAGGGATCGCCATCAGCCCGCGTAAACGCAGGCGTGGCAGCCTTGCCGCGGCCTCCGCAAGCTGGCGCAAATCCTCGGGGGCTGCGCCGGCTTTGCTGCGCTCGCCGCTGATGTTGACCTGCAGCAAGACGTTCAGCAAAGGCAACTCGGGCGGACGCTGCTGAGCCAGCCGCTCAGCAACGCTCAGGCGATCGACTGACTGCACCCAGTCGAACGCCTGCGCAATAGCACGTGTCTTGTTGCTTTGAATCGGGCCGATGAAATGCCACTCGAATGCGAGGTCCGGCCGCAGCGTCTTGATGGCGAGCATCTTGGCAGCCGCTTCCTGCGCGTAGTTTTCGCCGAAAGCGCGCTGCCCGGCAGCGGCAGCGCTCAGGATCGCATCCGCTCCGAACGCCTTGGTGACCGCCAGCAGCCGCACGGATGAGGGATCGCGCCCTGCGGCTCGCGCAGCCTTGGTAATGCGCTCGTGCAATGCCTGCAAATTGGCTTGCAAGTTCACGGGCAAAGTCGGCAAACTCAACATTGTCTTGAGCAAACGGCCCTAGAGGCTTGTGTTTTCAAGCTATTTCTAGCTTTTTTGTGGGAACACCGGATTCATCGCGCGCGCTACGCTTCGGCACTCGAGTCGCGCAGTGACGCCGACTCGCATACGCACGGAGGCCGACGCCGCCCGCCATGGATATTTCTGAACTGCTCGCATTTTCCGTCAAAAACAAGGCATCGGACCTGCATTTGTCGGCCGGACTGCCGCCGATGATTCGTGTGCACGGCGACGTACGTCGTATCAATCTGCCTCCGCTCGAGCACAAAGACGTGCACGGCATGATTTACGACATCATGAACGATGCGCAGCGTAAGCAGTACGACGAAAATCTGGAAACCGATTTTTCGTTTGACCTGCCGGGACTGGCGCGCTTTCGCGTCAATGCATTCAATCAGGACCGGGGCGCGGCGGCGGTGCTGCGAACGATCCCGTCGCGCGTGTTGTCGCTCGAGGAGCTGCAGGCGCCGCGTGTGTTCGCCGAGTTCGCGGGAAAGCCGCGGGGCCTGGTGCTCGTTACCGGCCCAACCGGCTCGGGCAAGTCGACGACGCTGGCTGCGATGGTCGATCACGTCAACAACAATTTGTACGGGCACATCCTGACGATCGAAGATCCGATCGAGTTTGTGCATGAGTCGCGCAAGTCGGTCATTAACCAGCGCGAGGTAGGGCCACACACTTTGTCGTTTGCCAATGCGTTGCGCTCGGCGCTGCGCGAGGATCCGGACATCGTGCTGGTGGGCGAGCTGCGTGACCTCGAAACGATTCGCCTGGCGCTGACTGCTGCTGAAACCGGCCACCTGGTGTTCGGCACGCTGCATACGTCGTCGGCAGCCAAGACGATCGATCGCGTGGTCGACGTGTTCCCCGCGGCCGAAAAAGAAATGGTGCGCGCGATGTTGTCGGAATCGGTGGTCGCCGTGATATCGCAGACGCTGCTGAAGCTGAAGGACGGCAGCGGCCGTGTGGCAGCCCACGAGATCATGGTCGGCACACCGGCCATTCGTAACCTGATCCGCGAGAACAAGATCGCGCAAATGTATTCGATGATTCAAACCGGCAGTCAATTCGGCATGCAGACGCTCGACCACTGCATGACCGAGCTGGTTCGTCGCAACGTGATTACAGTCGGCGAAGCACGGCAGTACGCCAAGACTCCCGAATCGTTTGCAGGATAGGCGCGCAAGAGTGCACCCGTACTTTTGCGCGATTAGTTTGAAAAAATCGCCGGCGCAGCCGGACGATTTTTTTCTTCACAACGGAAAGTAAAAGCGAAAATGGAACGCGATCAGGCTACTAGATTCGTGCACGATCTGCTGCGGCTACTGCTTTCGAAGAAAGGCTCGGATCTCTTCTTGACGGCCGAATTTCCACCGGCATTCAAGATTGACGGCCGCGTGCTTCCGGTCTCGAACCAGCCCCTGACGGGCCAGCATACCGGCGAGCTGGTGCGCGCGATCATGAACGACCGGCAGGCCGCGGAGTTCGAGAAAACCAAGGAATGTCAGTTTGCGATCAACCCGACCAACATCGGCCGCTTCCGGGTCTCTGCTTTCATACAGCAGGGCAAAGTGGGCATCGTGTTTCGCGTGATTGCGGATCACATTCCTACCAGCGATGAACTGAACCTGCCAAATATCGTCAACGAGCTGGCGATGGCCAAGCGCGGCATTGTGCTGGTGGTCGGTGCGACGGGCTCGGGCAAGTCTACGACGCTGGCGGCGATGACCGGGTACCGCAATGAGAACAGCAACGGCCACATCATCACGATCGAAGATCCGATCGAGTACGTGCATCCGCACAAGAATTGCATCATTACGCAGCGCGAAGTCGGCGTCGATTGCGAGAGCTGGGCGGTCGCGCTGAAGAACACCTTACGCCAGGCCCCGGACGTGATCCTGATCGGTGAGATTCGCGACCGTGATGCAATGGACCACGCTATTGCCTTTGCCGAAACCGGTCACCTGGTGATGTGCACATTGCACGCGAATTCGACCAATCAAGCGCTCGACAGGATCATCAACTTCTTTCCCGAGGAGCGCCGCCAGCAGCTGCTAATGGACTTGTCGCTGAACCTGCGAGCGTCGCTTGCTCAGCGACTGATTCCTTTCAAAGATCGCAAGGGGCGTATTCCCGCGGTTGAGGTCATGCTCAATTCTCCGCTGATCGCGGACCTGATCTTCAAGCAGGAGATTCACGAGATCAAGGAAGTAATGAAGCGCTCGCGTGAGCAGGGCATGCAGACGTTCGACCAGTGCCTGTATGACCTGCACGAGACCGAACAGATTTCGTATGAAGACGCCTTACGCAACGCTGATTCGGTCAACGACGTGCGACTGAATATCAAGCTGAACAGTAAGCTTTACGGCGGCGTGGCCGGTATCCACAAGGGTATCGAGCACATGGGATTGACGGGATAAGGGGCTAATGCTCCTCGTGTACGCGACCGCTTCGCTTCGCGTACACGAGAACTAAATCTATCCCGGCATCGAAATATCCCGCAGCGTCTCGTCGACGTCTTCTTCCTCTTCAAGCGCAATGTCGCCAAGCGCGACGATGCCGACCAGTTGCCGGTCCTTGTCAACAACCGGAATGCGACGAACTTGCGCGTCCGACATCTGTTGCAACACGTCGTCGATTGAGTCGGTATCAGAGCACCAAATCACGTCGTCAGTCATCACTTCGCTAACCGCCGTATCCGAGCTCATGCCTTCCGCCACGGCGCGGACCGTGATGTCCCGGTCGGTGATCATGCCGATCAGCTTTCGACCATTGCATACCGGCAGCGAGCCGACATTCAGGTCGGCCATTGCGCGTGCCGCGTCTCGCAGCGTCTCATCGGGCCGCAATACCTCGACGTCGGGTGTCATCACTTCAGAAATGGTTTGCATCCGTTTTCCTTCCGCAAGAGTTTAAGAAACTAGGCGCCGCCGACGCCTTCGATCACTTTGCCGCTGCCTTCGCAGTCGGTGCACGTATGTCCGTCGACGCGTCCGGTGCCTCCGCACATCCGGCAGACGTTCTCGCCAGTTCCGGGAGTACCCGCCGGCGCTTCGTCGCCGGGTGCCATTTCAGGTGGCAGCCTTGGCGAGCCTGCGGACAAGGCTTGATGGTCACGTGTCATAGAGTCAAACGCGTTCGTTAAAGCGTGTTCGCCGCAATGGTCCGAAACTTCGAGCAAGCAGCGTTCCTTGCCGCGCGACTACACTCAATTGTCACATCCGAAAACGGCACGAGGCAGGCGATGAGCTCGATCTATGACTTTTCCGCGCAAACGATCGACGGCAAGACGCGCACCCTGGCTGACTTCAAGGGCAAGGTGCTGCTGGTGGTAAACACCGCTAGCCAGTGCGGCTTTACGCCTCAATACAAGGGGCTGGAAGCGCTGCACAAAAAATATTCGAGCCGCGGATTTGCGGTGCTTGGCTTTCCCAGCAATCAGTTTGGCCAGCAGGAGCCCGGTCCCGACACGCAGATCGCGGAATTCTGCGAATTGAACTATGGCGTTACGTTTCCGATGTTCTCGAAGGTGGACGTCAACGGCCCGAGTGCCCACCCTCTGTACAAATACCTGACATCGGAGAAAAAAGGACTACTCGGCTCGGGGGGAATCAAGTGGAACTTCACGAAGTTTCTGGTGGGTAAGAACGGAGCGGTGATCGACCGCTACGCACCGACGACGAAGCCGGAGGATATCGAGAAGGATGTCGAACGGGCTTTGGCCGCATGACGCGGTCAATCTAAGCCTCGCTGTTGATGGCGGCCGCGCGCGGCCGATATCCCCCTGCCACCAGCTGAAAGCGAAAAAATCGGCACTCGATCGGCCCGTTGAACAGCACGGTCTTGCGCGTCTCCTGGAGCCGCATCTGTTTCGGCAACGCGCGATCCGACGTTAGAAACCATGCTTCCCAGCCAGCAAACTGCTGCTTCAGCCGATCACCGACGTTGCGCATCATGTCTGGCACCGACGCCGAGCGCGGTGTGCTTTGTTCGCCGTATGGCGGATTGGTGATGATCATTCCGGCGGCGGCGGGGGGATTGGCGCTACGTGCATCGATGGCATCGATTCGCAGGCGGCAGTCATCAAGCCAGGGCTGCAAACCAGCCAGCTTCGCATTGGCAATCGCCTGATCGACAACGCGTGTCGATATGTCGGAGGCAACCATTGTTGCCGCGGCGGCGTCGTCGACTCCGGAACGCGCCGCATCTTTCAACCGGCGCCAGGTGTGCGAATCGAATCCCTTCAGTCGCTCGAACGCAAAGCGCCGATTCAATCCGGGTGCGCGCCGGGCGGCGATCGAGGCAGCTTCGATCACGATCGTGCCGCTGCCGCAGAACAGATCCGCCAGCGCGGTCGACGGCGTCCATCCGGACAGTGCCAGCAGGCCGGCCGCAAGATTTTCTTTCAGCGGTGCTTCGCCCTTGTCCGCGCGCCAGCCGCGCTTGAACAGCGGCTCGCCCGACAGATCGACATACAAAGTGATGGTCGAGGCGTCCAGATAGGCAAACACGCGAACGTCTGGGTTGTTGCGATCTATCGACGGCCGCTCGCCCGTCAACACGCGCAAACGATCGACGATGCCATCCTTGATGCGCAGCATCGCGAACTCGAGACTGTGCAATGGCGAGCGCGACGCGGTGACGTCGACACGCAGCGTCTGCTGCGGCGACATCAAGTCCTGCCACCGCACCTCCTGCGTCGCATCGTATAAATGCTGCTCGCTCAGATAGCCGCGCCGCCCAACTTGCCACAGGATGCGGCTGGCGATGCGAGAGTGCAGATTCGCTGCGTAGGCCGTTGCAAGCGTGCCGCCGAATGCCACACCACCGGCTTCGGCGCGCAGCGACTGTGCACCCAGAACAGCGAGCTCATCGGAAAGCGCCGCTTCGAGACCGCGTGGGCAAACCGCGAAAAACGCGGCGTTCACCTTCCCAGGGCTCGGTCAAGAAATTCCAAGCGATCCTGCCCCCAAAAAAGCTCGTCCTTGTAGATGAAAGCGGGCGCACCAAATACATTGCGCATGATCGCCTCCTGCGAATGCTGCACATAACGCGCCGCGACTTCGGCCGAACGCGCGTGCTCAAGCAATTCGTCCGCATCGAGCTTTCGCGCGCTGACGATTTCCGCAAGCTCACTTGCGTCGCTGATGTTGCGCTCCTCAACCCAAACGGCACGGCCACAATCACCAGCGATATCGAGTGCAGGGCCGATGCCGTTGCGCTCCAGAACGGCCAGGATCAATGTCGCTGCGGGCTCAGCGGGAACAGGAAAGTATTTTGGCTCGAGCGTTAGCGGCACACCCAGGTGATCGCGCCAGCGCTTTAGCTCCATCATCCGGTACGCGCGGCGCTGCGGCGCTCGATCCTTCAACGCGAGACCGCCTGATACCGGAAACACTTTACCCAGATCCATCACCCGCAACTGAATCTTCGCCTGATGTTTCGCACAGATATCGCGAAAGCGCGCGTGCCCCAGGTAGACGAAGGGAGACACCGGAGTCATGAAGTAGTCGACGGTCTTTTGCATACTTTCCTAAAACGGCTTCACGACGACCAGGATGACAATCGCAACGAGCAGCAGCACTGGGACCTCATTGAACCAGCGAAACCACACGTGCGAGTGCGTGGCTTCTCCGCGGATGAACTTACCGTACAACGACCCGCACCAGGCGTGATACGCCAGCACACCCAAAACAAGTGCGAGCTTTGCGTTCATCCAACCCGCGCCGACGCCGACCCCGTAGCTCATC
>DATLMT010000055.1:0-6653 GCA_035537135.1 Burkholderiaceae bacterium
TGCTGGATATTGCGAGCGCGTTTGCCTTGACGCCCGAAGTTATTCTGCTCGATGAACCCACCAGCGGCGTGTCCAGCGGGGACAAGCACGGCATCATGCGCACGCTGATGGATGCTGCCAAGCACGCGGGCGTGCGGGCCATCATTTTGGTCGAGCACGATATGAATTTGGTTGCCGAGTACTCGACCCGTATCGTCGCGTTGAAGGAGGGCAGGGTGCTGGCGGACCTGCCCCCGAAGCAGTTCTTCAGCGATCCGGATATCGTTGCGGCAGTCGTCGGAAAGCTGGTCGGCAAGATGTCAAGGGCTGCGTGATGCTTGCGCTCGACCAACTGACCGTTGACATCCAGAACAGCCGCATCCTGCGTGGCATTTCGCTGCAAGTCACGGCGGGTCAGCTCGTATGCTTGATCGGCCGCAACGGCGCGGGCAAGACGACGACGTTTCGCACGATCATGGGATACCTGACGCCGGTGTCGGGAACCGTCGCGCTCAAGAACACGTCTATCGTCGGTCTGCCGACGCACACGATTGCGCAGCTTGGCATCGGCTACGCGCCTGAAGAAAGCCAGGTTTTCGGCGATCTAAACGTCGCAGAGAACATCGAGTTGCCGACTTGGACGCGGCCCCAGGGCCGCGACGCGAAAACGCGCATTGCAATGGCGTACGAAATTTTCCCAAAGCTGCGCAACTACGCAACACGCGGCGGCAGTCAACTATCGGGCGGTGAGCGCAAGATGGTGTCGATCGCGCGTGCATTGACGCTCGACGCGGAGTTGCTGCTGCTCGATGAGCCCTTTGAAGGGCTTTCGCCGGCGATCATTCCGAGCATCAGCGAAGGTATCGCTTCAATCCGTAGGCTCGGGCATGGAATTTTGATGGCGGAGTCGAACATTCACCATATTCCCGAGTACGCCGACAGTTTGTATGTTCTGGAGCGCGGCGAGATTATCTTTGCAGGCACGCCCGCTGCCGCGCACGCATCGCCGGAAGTGATGAACATCATTAGCGGTGCTGCCTGATTTTCAGGAGGACGGCCATGCCAAAAATTCTGAGCGAATCGCAAATCGAACAGTTCCGGCGTGACGGCTGCGTGTTTCCCATCCGCGTGATGCCCGAAGCCGAAGCTTGCGAGATCCGCAGCAGGCTCGAGCACTACGAGAAGAAATCCGGCGGACCGCTGGCGGGCGATCTACGTCACAAGACGCATTTGCTGTTTCCGTGGCTCGCCGATCTGGTGCGCAATACACGCGTGGTCGATGCGATCGAAGATTTGTACGGGCCGAATTTGCTGTGCTGGACCACCAATTTTTTCATTAAGGAAGCCAACAATCCGGCGTTCGTGTCATGGCATCAGGATTCGACGTACTGGGGGCTGAGCAGGCCTGACGTTGTTACTGCGTGGGTTGCACTGACGCCGAGCAATCGTGATAACGGGGCCATGACGTTCATCCCCGGCACGCACATGCAGGATCAGCTCGAGCATCGCGATACGTTCGCCAAGAACAACCTGCTGACGCGCGGGCAGGAAGTCGCGGTCGACGTCGACGAGTCAAAGGCCGTGACGATCGAATTGCAGCCGGGCGAAATCTCGCTGCACCACGTGCGCCTGGTGCACGGTTCTCCCGCCAACCCATCAAACGATCGTCGTATCGGCTTTGCAATTCGCTACATCCCGACCAGCGTTTCGCAAATCGCGGGGGAAGACAGCGCAACGCTGGTGCGCGGCGTTGATACCTATCACCACTTTGCTTCGGAGCCTCGGCCCACCGCCGATATGCAACCGGAGTTCGTCGCGCTGCATAGACAGATCGCAGAGCGCAATGCGCAGATCCTCTACCGCGGCACGCCGGTGAAGAGTTACAACGATCCGAAGGCCCTGCCCGAGCGTGCTGCATAGCCGCTCTGCGTGAAGTGAGACGCACACTTATCACCCTAGGTGCTGCAACAGTTTGGTTCTGTCACAACGCTGTGGGCGTGCAGAGTGAAAAAGTGAACGCGACCGTCCGTTCCGACATAGTCGTTCATGCACTGACGTTGGTTGACACGCCGTATCGATACGGCGGATCGACTCCTGAAGGCTTCGACTGCAGTGGACTCGTGCGTTACGTCTATCAGGCGGTGGCGGGGCATCAATTGCCACGGCGGTCCGAAGACATGGGGAAGTTGGGCGAGTCAGTTTCACGCTCCCAACTTGAGCCGGGCGATCTGGTGTTTTTCAACACGCTGGCGCGTGCCTATTCGCACGTCGCTATTTATATAGGCGAGGGCCGCTTCCTGCACGCGCCGGCGCGCGGAGGGCGCGTCCGTATCGAAGGCTTGGACGATCGCTACTGGCGTACGCGTTTTAACGGCGCGCGCCGTTTGATCGACGCTGATGCGATGACCCAGCGCGCACCGGACGAGCGGGCCATCGCGGGGCGTGCGCCCGCGCTATTCCCTAACAATCACGACCCGGACGTTATAAAGCCTTGATTTTGTTCATCTGTTTATCTGAATGAGAATCGTTTGCATTTGAGAATGCATTGCGATAACGTCCGCCTGTCTGAGGCCACGATTAAAGGAATGCGTTCATGAGAGAAGTCAAGGCAGGTCGGCGCATCGCCGAAATTTGCTTGCATCGCGGCGTGCAGTTCGCGGCCGTCACTGCGGTTGCCGCCGCGCTAGCGATCCCGGTACGGAGCGACGCACAGGAAAAGGTGCTCAACCTTTATTCGGCGCGCCACTATCAGACCGACGAAGCGCTTTACTCGGACTTCACCAAGCAAACAGGCATTAAGGTCAATCGCATCGAAGCGGGCGATGAGCAGATCGTCCAACGACTGAAGGCCGAGGGCAGCAACAGCCCAGCAGATGTGGTGCTGCTTGTCGACGCAGCGAGGTTATGGCGCGCACAAATCGATGGACTATTCCAGCCTGTTCAATCGAAGTTGTTGAATGAGCGCATTCCGGCAAATCTGCGTTCCAACGATGGGACATGGTATGGCTTTTCAACGCGTGCGCGGGTGATCGTTTACAACAAAGCGAATGTCAAAGCTGAAGACGTCGATACCTACGAAGAACTCGCCGATCCGAAGAACAAAGGGAAAGTATGTACACGGTCGGGCTCGCATCCTTACATGCTGTCGTTGATTGGCTCACGTGTCGAAGCGATGGGCGAGAAGGGTGCCGAGGCGTGGGCAAAGGGCATCGTCAGCAATATGGCACGCCCTCCAAGTGGCGGCGATACTGATCAAATTAAAGCGGTGGCCGCCGGTGAATGCGGGGTCGCAGTCACCAACAACTACTACTGGGTTCGCTTGCTTCGCTCGAGTGATCCTAAGGACAAAGACGTCGTCAGCAAGGTCGGGTTCGTCTGGCCAAATCAATCGGGCACGGGGACGCACATCAATATTTCGGGCGGAGGTGTCGCTAAGAATGCACCCAACAAGGCCAATGCGATCGCGTTTCTCGAATATCTATCGAGTCCGGCGGCGCAGAGTTACTTTGCCAACGGCAACAACGAATGGCCGGTCGTTAAAGGGACTCAACTCAACAATCCGGAGCTTTCGTCGCTGGGCAACTTCAAGCAAGAAAGCGTTTCGGTTGCGTCGGTCGGCAAGAACCAGGTCGCAGCGCAGCGCATACTCGATCGAGTCGGTTACAAGTAGCCACTGCGCGTCCCGCGTCACCGGCAAAACATCCAGTTGAGCTGCTGTCCCGTACCACGGTCAGCACAGCACACACGCTGCTGCATCACTCACTAGGAGAAGACCGAATGCACACAAAAAAATTGGCGGGGCTCGCTGTCGCTCTTGCGTTATCCGTCACTACCGCTGCCGCAGTGGCTCAGGTCACGGTCGGCGGCGCGCCGATGTATGCGAGCAAGGACATCATCGACAACGCAGTGAATTCGAAAGATCACACCACACTGGTCGCTGCGGTCAAGGCGGCAGGGCTCGTGGATACGCTGAAGAGCCCGGGTCCATTTACGGTGTTCGCGCCCACCAATACAGCGTTTTCCACCCTTCCTGCCGGAACGGTTGAGACGCTGCTGAAGCCCGAGAACAAAGGAAAGCTGACGGGCGTGCTCACGTATCACGTCGTGCCCGGCAAGCTGAACGCGGCTGAGCTGATTAAGCAGGTCGACGCGGGCGGCGGCAAGGCGATACTGAAGACAGCGGCCGGCGGTGCGCTGACCGCAACCGCGGACGGTAAGACGGTGCGCATCACCGACGAAAGTGGCGGTACCTCGAAGGTGACGATCGCCGATGTCAATCAATCGAACGGAGTGATTCACGTCGTCGATAAAGTATTGCTGCCGAAGTAGTCCGTAGCGCATCCGCACCAACGCCGCGCCTTTCGTAACGCGCGGCGTTTTTGCGCCTGCTCTATGCCCCGCTACCATCGGGCGATGAAAGAACCGCTCGACGTTTTGATCATCGGGGCCGGCCACAATGGACTCACGTGCGCCTGTTATCTGGCAGCAGCCGGACTGACGGTGCGCGTTGTGGAGCGGCGGATAGTGGTGGGCGGCGCAGCGGTGACCGAGGAATTTCATCCAGGTTTCCGAAACTCGACCGCCAGTTACACCGTGAGTCTGCTGAACACGCGCGTGATCGAGGACTTGAAGCTTGCAGCGCGCGGCTTGCGCATCATTGAGCGGCCATTTTCGAACTTTGTGCCGCTGGCCGACGGCCGCAGCTTCAGCTTTGGCGGTGATGCTGCGCAGACGGACTCTGAAGTTGCAAAATTTTCGCCGAGTGACGCGCAAAGGCTGCCTCACTTCTACGCGCGGCTTGATCGCGTTGCCGATCAGCTGCGCCACTGGATCTTGCAGTCGCCTCCGAATCTGGGTGGTCCTTTCGTCGTCGAGAATTGGCGCGATCTGATTGCAGCGGGAAAGCTGCTGTTGCAAATGGGACGCTTACCGCGACAAGGTCAGCGCGATTTGGTCGACGTGTTCACCAAGAGCGCGGGCGACTGGCTCGATTCGTGGTTCGAGTCCGAACCGCTAAAGGCCGTGCTCGGATGGGACTCGATCGTCGGCAACTACGCGAGTCCGTATGCGCCCGGCTCGGCGTACGTGCTGCTGCATCACGTCTTCGGTGAAGTCAATGGCAAACGCGGCAAATGGGGGCATGCGATCGGCGGTATGGGTGCTATCACGCAGGCGATGGCCGCAGAGGCGCGAGCGCGAGGTGTGCGTATTGACGTCGGCGAGCCCGTGCAGCGTGTGATTGTGGAGAAGGGTCGCACCAACGGTGTTGAATTGAAGTCGGGTGAAGTCGTGCGTGCCCGCGCAGTCGCGGCCAATGTCACCCCAAAGCTGTTGTATCAGCAATTGATCGCTGCATCGGAGCTCCCGGCGGAGTTTGTCGAAGCAATGGCCCGCACCAAGTACGGGTCGGGCACGTTTCGCATCAACGTGGCGTTATCGGAGCTGCCTGACTTTCAAGCATCACCCGGCACGAACGCACAGCCACATCACGCGAGCGGAATTACGTTCGCGCCATCGCTTATGTATATGGATCGCGCATGGCATGACGCAGTGGCACGCGGATATTCACGTGAGCCAGTGGTCGAGATGCTGATTCCGAGCGTCGTCGACGATTCGCTGGCGCCGCCCGGTAAGCACGTCGCCAGCCTATTCTGCCAGCAGTTTGCGCCGACGGCAGATTGGTCGGCGCTCAAAGAGCAGGCCGTGCAGGCAATATTTGACGTCGTACAAAATCATTGTCCGAATTTTCGCGCGTCAATGCTCGGGTATCGAGCACTGTCACCGGTAGATCTTGAGAACGAATTCGGATTGACAGGCGGCGACATTTTTCATGGCAAGTTGTCGCTTGATCAACTGTTCTCGCTGCGGCCCGTGCTTGGCTACGCGCGATATCGCGGGCCGATCGCCGGCTTGTATCACTGCGGCTCAGGCGCACACCCGGGCGGCGGAGTGACCGGAGCACCAGGCCATAACGCTGCGCGTGAAATCATCCGCGATCTTCGATAGACAAGTCATTGCCTCACGGTTCGTATAATCGTCCGTTGACCTCCGGATCCGCAATGAAAATCCTTGTTCCCGTCAAACGTGTCGTCGACTACAACGTCAAGGTGCGAGTGAAGTCCGACAAGAGCGGGGTCGACCTCGCCAACGTCAAGATGTCGATGAATCCGTTCGACGAAATCGCGATCGAAGAAGCGGTGCGGTTGAAAGAAGCCGGAGTGGCGACCGAGGTGATTGCCGTGTCGTGCGGCGTGTTGCAATGTCAGGAGACGCTGCGCACTGCGATGGCGATCGGAGCCGACCGCGGAATTTTGGTGGAAACCAATGCGGAGCTGCAGCCCTTGGCGGTTGCGAAGCTGCTGAAAGCGATCGTTGACAAAGAAAAGCCACAGCTTGTGATCGCGGGTAAACAGGCCATCGACGACGATGCGAATCAAACGGGCCAGATGCTGGCCGCGCTGGCCGACATGCCGCAGGCGACGTTTGCATCGAAGATCACCATGGTGGACGGCCGAGCGCAGGTCACGCGGGAAGTCGACGGCGGGCTCGAAACGATTTCGGTGGCGCTGCCGGCGGTCATCACTACCGATCTTCGCTTGAACGAGCCTCGCTATGTCACCCTGCCGAACATCATGAAGGCCAAGAAAAAAACGCTTGAGAATCTAAAGCCCGAG
>DATLMT010000056.1:0-6281 GCA_035537135.1 Burkholderiaceae bacterium
AAATGCCGGCAGCACCATTAATCCCGCATTTGAGGATGCATTCGAGGGCCGCAGCCAGAAGCATGGCAGTCGGAGGCTGTCGTCAGCGCGCCCGTGCAATCGAACCGCAGGATGTAGGTGGCCGGCAAATGCAAAGGCGTGCTGGGCAAAACGCGGATAGTGACAAAACGCGAAGGCATCTACGCCCCACGGGTCTGATTCGCGGTTGATGCGCAGCGCAGCCGGCGGTGCGCCCGCTTTGCGATCGTGGTTGCCTTCGACCAAAACCAGATCGAGCGCCGCATAACGCTCGCGCCACTCGGTCAGGGCCGCCACCGTCATCGCGGCGTGAGCCTCACGGGCATGAAACAGGTCACCGAGAAAGACAATCGTGCTCGGTTGCAAGTGATCGATCAACCGGCTGAGCCGCGTCAACGTGTCCGAAGTCGTGCCGCGTGGGACCGGTACGCCCAATGCGCGAAAGGTCGCCGCCTTTCCGAAATGCACGTCGGCCACGACCAGCCAGCGACGCTCGCACCAGAACGCCGTGCGTTCGGCCGACAACATCCAAGTTGCGCCACCAATCTGAACTTGCAATTCCGCCCGTGCCGCAGCCGTCACAGCTCAGTCAGCGTGTATCCGCGCGCACGCAGCAATTCGACCAACCCTTGCGGCCCCACCAGATGCAGCGCGCCGACGGCGAACACGTACGACTTGCCACCGGCCATCATTGTCTCGATCTTGCGCACCATCTGCGGATGTCGACCCAACAATATCGTATCAATGGTGAAACGCGAACCGACCGATGGCTGCGCGCGCATTTCAGCAAGCAGGCGCTCTAGCGACCCGCGGTCCGCGGTCTCCCACGCCTGCACGATTCGATTCAGCTCGCGCCGCGCGCCGCGCGTCTCGACCGCTTTCAGCGCTTCTTCCAGAAACGAGACCTGTGTAGCCCATGGCGCTTTTTCGAACAGCTCGAATTGATGCTCGATACCTTCGAACTCGAGAATCGGCTTGCTGTCGGTCTTCGCGACGCGCAGCAAATAAGACTCAACTGACAGTCCCGGGACATAACCCGCCTGTGCGGCCTCGAACAGCGCGAGCACGTTAGCCAGCATCCACGGCTTCATGCGCATCATTGGCGCGAGGTCCAGTTGGTTGCGCGACAACACGGATTCGACGCGCTGCCGCAGCTCCGGAGTCAATCGGGTTTCGAGACCCGGTGCACCCTCGGGATAAACCGCGTACTTCTGCGTGGCCGCGATTGCCCTCGAACCGTCCGATACATCGGCCTCTAGCACGATCGCATCGGCGCGCTTCAATTGCGCGAGCCGCGACGCGGGCAGTGGGTAGAACTCCGGGCGTCCGACGTGAATCGTGCCCATTAGCCATGCCACTTGCTTGCCTTTGCGCACTTCCCACAAGAACCCCCGCCGATCGGCACCCTGTGCGTAGCTGTCGCCAGCCCACATCAGCGGCAGCCATGCGAAGCACATCAGCGCCGAGATCAATCGGGTGATAAGTGATGAATGAGACATGACGTAAACATTGTACGGTTGTCGTTGCTCGCAACCGGAGGTCTGATTAGACTGCGCCGAACTCAAAAAGGGAGCACGTATGCGCAACTGGCTAGTGGGAGCGATATTGGCATGTGCCGCGGCGTCTGCGACCGCACAAATACTTCCTTCACCACCGGGTTATATCGGTGTCGGCTACGGAATTTCGCGGTATCACGACTTTTGCGGACCTCTGCCCCCAGGGTTCGACTGCGACGAAGATGCGGCGGCGTGGCGCGTCCAAGCCGGCTACATGTTTCGGCCATGGATCGGGCTCGAGGGCGCCTTCATTCATGCAGGCGACGCGCACGCGCCCGGCTTTCTGCTAAATCCGCCGCCGAATACGACGCCGTTGCCAAGCACGGGCGACGGTCGTACTTCCATCTATGCACTGTCGGCGATCTTTCGTGCGCCGCTGGGTCCGGTCGGACTACACGCGAAAGTTGGTTACGGAGCGGTCACATCCAAGGCCAATGCCACTGCGGCAGTGCGTGACAATACAACCGGCGCGGTGACGTTCTTCCGCGCCTCGGCACGCGAAACTAGGGGCCGCGTTGTCTACGGATTAGGTGCAACGTACGACGTCACACGCCAGTGGCATGCCCGCTTCGACTGGGACCGAACCGAAGGCAAGGACAACATCAATCCGAAGTATGACGTCGACGCTTACACGCTCGGCATCGGTTACCGCTTCTAACGTTCGCACGGCTTCACAAGACGGCCCTGCCACGTGCAGGGCCGTTTTGCTTTAATCCGTACACTCGCTGCATGAAGGTAGGCGCCAACCACTATCGCTCGATCTGGCCGGTTGGCGACGCTGCAGTCGGCATCATCGATCAGACCAAGCTACCGCACTCGTTCACGACACATACCGTGACCGAAAGCGACGCGATGATCACCGCGATCAAGACGATGCAGGTGCGTGGCGCACCGCTGATTGGTGTCGCCGGTGCTTACGGGCTGGCGCTGGCGATGCGAGACGACGCGAGCGATGAGTGTCTTGCCGCGACTTACCAGCGCTTGCACGCGGCACGCCCGACCGCTGTGAATCTGCGCTGGGCACTCGACCGGATGCGTGCCTTGCTGGCGCCGTTAGCGCCGGCGCAGCGGCGGCGCGCGGCGTGGCTCGAGGCGGCGCGGATTGCCGACGAGGACGTAGCGCTGAACGAAACCATCGGGCACCACGCGGCTCGCTTGCTGCAATCTACGCACGCCAAACTGAAGCGCCGCCTGCAGGTGCTGACGCATTGCAATGCAGGCTGGCTTGCGACGGTCGACTACGGCACAGCGCTGTCCGGCATCTACCAGGCGCACGATGCCGGCGTGCCGTTGCATGTGTGGGTCGACGAAACGCGCCCACGCAATCAGGGATTGTTGACAGCGTGGGAGCTGGCAGCGCACGGCGTGCCGCATACGGTGATCGTCGACAACGCCGGCGGCCATTTGATGCAACAAGGCGATGTCGACCTGGTGCTCGTCGGTGCAGACCGCGTCAGCGCGCGCGGCGATGTCGCTAACAAGATAGGTACTTACCTGAAAGCGCTGGCAGCGCACGACAACGGTGTGCCGTTTTACGCAGCGGTGCCCTCCCCGACCATCGATTGGTCGCTGCACAATGCGTCGCGCGTGCCAATCGAACAGCGCGAGGGCAATGAAGTGAGTTTGTTAAAGGGGACCGATGCTGCCGGCGACATTGTCAGTGTACGCATCGTTGACGGCGGTATCGCCGTTGCGAATCCTGCGTTTGACGTCACACCCGCGCGACTTGTGACCGGCATCGTCACGGAGCGCGGTATCGCGGCGCCGGCCGATCTGGCAGCGCTTTTCCCGGAGCAGCGGCACGCCGCGTGACATTGGCACCGCAGGTACGCCGATAGCTAGGACCGTCCACCGCCCGTCTGTCGGGCGTCAGGTATTGCAGGCCAAAACACCTATTTTGGGTATGTTCACCCTGCAGCCGCCCGACAGAATGCTGGGACCCTTGAATCGATGACCCATGTCGCCGCAAAGCTCTGCCTATCCCTCGTCTGGTGAAAGTGTTGGTCGCTTTCGCGGCTCGGTGCGCGCGACGCTTTGGCCAACTTGCACACTGCCGGGTACAGAGCATTGGTTCGACGAACTCTATTTATGGACGGAAGGCGGCAGCGCATCTACCACAGAGCGTGCCGGCATTCAGATACATGCGTTGCGCAACGCGTTTGACTGGCTCGCTTACGACCTCGTCGATCGCATCGGAGTCACCGTGTCGTTCGGCACCGTCGAACGTTCGCTCGACCCGCTTACCGAGCTGTTCGAGAAAAATTTGCTGGTTGCGCATCGAATGTTCGTGATGTTGCGGGGGGCACCGCAACGGCTGCGCTCTCGGTATCGGCTGCGCGCGTTTGCCGACATGTTGCGTGGGTGGCAGTTTCCCGTGGGCTACCGCATCTCTGCATCGCGCGTGAGCATGGAGCTGACCGGCATCGATCTGGTACAGCCGATCTTTGCCAAAGTGCTGGCCACGACGTCGGCACGGGCTGACGCGTGGAACGATCTTGCGCTGGAAGTGCGCGCACTTTCACTCGATACAAAAAGCACGATCGTCGGCGCACTCGAGACGCGGCAGCAACAACAATCGGCGAGCCGCGTCGGTTTCGAGCTTGGCCAAGGGCGCGCGATCCGAATGCCATATCCGCCCCCCACGCTACCCACGCGAAGTTAGTACTCCGCACTGCAACGATTTAGCAGAGAATCGGCCACCGCCGTGTGGCACGATCTCTCTCTAATGGCAAGCAAGACCTTAAGGTCCGAGCAACTCGGAAGCCACCAAGTCGAACTCGATCCCACAGTTGACTCGCTGAGTCGATTCGGCTCGCGTGTGCGCGCGCTGGTGTGGCCGACGCGAACATTGGTGGGATCGCAGCGCTGGTTCGATGAGCTATATGTATGGACCGCGGACTTCGAGCCCGATCGCTCTTTGCGTTCGCAGATTCAACTGGCAGCGATGGAGCACGCATTTTCGATGCTAGAACACGAGCGGGTCGAGCGCGTCGCCGTCACCGTTTCGTTCGGCTCGGTAGAACGATCGCTTGAGGCGTTTGCCAACGTACTCGAAGCGCATCGGTATACGGCGCATCGTTTGTCTGTACTGCTGCGTGGCGCGATGGAGCGCCTGCGCTGGCCGTATCGCGTGCGCGAATTCATCGACCTTCTGCGCTCATACCAAATCGCGGTCGGCTATCGATTCGCCGAGCCGCGCCCGAGCATGGAAATGGCGGCGATCGACTTTGTCGCACCCGATTTTGCCAAGATGCTGGCGCCCATTAGCTCGCGCGAAGAGACTTGGCAGGAGATGTCGCGCGAGGTCAACGCACTGGGGCTGACGCGCGAGACGTTTGTACTGGCTGGCATCGAGCGTGAAGAGCAACTGAATCTGGCTCGCGTCACTGGCTTTGTCCTGGGCCAGGGCCGTGCACTTAAAAAGCCCTACTTTCCGCCCCGAGTTCTGCGGCCAAGGTAAAACTCTTTACTTTTGGTTGTAGGTCTTTGACCTACACGTCAGCACGCCGCATGAATTGAGCGGCGCAACGACTCCTTTTCCGTACTTGTCCGTACCACGTACTGGCTAGATTGCGAAGCGGTTTTAGCCGGCTTCGCTTTGCGCGTGGTGTCCATTCGACGCATCGATTTGTCGGCGACCTTTGCAATCTTCACGGGGAGCGTCACGACATGCATCGAGTCACCATTCTGGCCTTCACTGCGTTCGCAGTTCTTGCCTCGCTGACGCACAACGCGTCTGCACAACCAACCAACGCAGTCGAGAGCCGGCTGACACAGGCCAAGGTGACACGTGGATCCGATGGCAAAGAGCGCCTGGAATCCGCTGCAACTGTTAAGCCCGGCGAAGTTATCGAGTACCGCGCTTCATATCTAAATAAGGCAAAAGAGGCCGCACGCAGTATGGAAGCAACGCTTCCAGTGCCGTCCGGCCTTGAGTACATCCCCGGCACGGTGAGTCCGGCCGGTGCCCTGGCCTCGACCGACAACGTCAAATTCGAAACGATTCCGCTGAAGCGCATGGTCAAGCAGGCCGATGGCCGCATGGTCGAGCGCGAAGTGCCCGCGACTGAATACCGCGCCTTGCGCTGGAAGCTAGGCAGCCTCGAAGCAGGCAAAGACACAGTGGTGAGCGCGCGCATGCGCGTCGCGCCGCTTGAAGTTTCGCAAGTCAACGCAGCGGCGCAGAAGTAAGCCATGCGATACCCACCGAAGGATTCAAAAATGTCACATGCTGACCTTACTAACGCCCTGCGCAAACGCACGCTGGCTTCCGTCACCTGGACCACCGCGCTTGCACTGGCTTTCGCATTCGCAGCGATATTCACCTCAGGTGCGAACGCAGCGCCGCCACCCGCCAATTCGGTGATCGGCAACCAGGCCACGGCGACCTATCAAGACTCCGGCGGCACATCGCGCACGGCGACTTCTAACCTCGTGCAGACCACGGTGGCGCAGGTGTACAGCCATACGCTGACGGCCTCGCAATCGCGCATCGTCGCACCGGGTGGCACGGTCTACTTCCCGCACACTCTGACTAACACCGGTAACGGCACAGACACTTACACGATTGGCGCAACCGATCCCGGTGGCGGCAATACGTTCAGTGCGCTGGTGATCTATGCGGATGCCAACGGCGACGGCGTGCCGGACAACTCGACGCCGATAACGACTACAGGGTCACTCGCTTCCAACGGCGTGTTCCGATTC
>DATLMT010000057.1:0-3240 GCA_035537135.1 Burkholderiaceae bacterium
CTACGTGATCGTCGAAGCGATGAAAAGAGCCGGCAAGGCTGAACGTGCTGCGATCACCGCCGCATTGCGCGACACCAACTATGACGGCCTGACCGGCAAAGTTGCATTCGATGCAAAGGGCGATATCAAAGACGGCGCGATTTCGATGTTCGAAGTCAAGGACGGCAAGCTGTCGTACGTTTCTACCGTTCGGTAGTCGCTACAGCATGATCAAAACGGCGCCACATGGGCGCCGTTTTTTTATTCAGAATAAACGCGCCTTGCTACGATGAACACCGAAGCCCCGGCCGGGGTCGACCCGTAAGGGATTGCCGATGGAATTGCTTCTGCAGCAGATCATCAACGGGCTGGTACTGGGCAGCATGTACGCGTTGATCGCGCTCGGTTACACGATGGTTTACGGGATCCTGAACCTGATTAACTTTGCGCACGGCGACGTTCTGATGGTCGGAGCCCTGACGGCGCTGTCCACGATTCTGTTTCTGCAGCCGATGTTCGTCGATACCCCCGGGTGGCTGCTGCTGGCCGTGGGCGTGCTGGTCGCCATTCCTGTGTGCATTGTCATCAGTCTCGTCATCGAGCGCGTCGCCTACCGCCCTCTTCGCAACGCGCCACGACTGGCGCCATTGATTACTGCGATCGGCGTTTCAATCCTGCTGCAAACGTTTGCGATGATCGTCTGGGGACGCAACTTCCTGACCTTCCCCTCGCTGCTCGATGACCGTCCGATCGAATTTTTCGGCGCCACGCTGACGACCACGCGCGCGTTGGTGATCGTCACGTCCGCGATCATCATGATCGGCCTAATGGTGCTGGTGAATCGCACCAAGCTCGGCCGAGCAATGCGAGCAACGGCTGAGAATCCGCGCGTGGCCGGACTGATGGGCGTCAACCCGAACTACGTGATCGCGCTGACGTTCGCAATCGGCGCCGCACTCGCCGCCGTCGCTGGCGTGATGTGGGCGGCGACGTATTCCACCGCGCATTTTTTCATGGGGTTCACGCCAGGGCTGAAGGCATTTACCGCCGCGGTGCTGGGCGGCATTGGCAACATTCCGGGCGCGATGCTCGGTGGTTTGCTGCTCGGTTTGATCGAAGCACTCGGCGCCGGTTACATCGGCGACCTGACCAGCGGCGTGCTGGGCTCGCACTATCAGGACATCTTTGCGTTCCTGGTGCTGGTAGGAGTGCTGATCTTCCGGCCATCGGGGCTGCTCGGTGAGCGTGTGGCGGATCGGGCCTAGACCTGCGTCATGCAGTATTTTTTTCCTCAGTTGCGGAAGGATCCACGCGCTGCGTGGATCGCCGCGTTCGCTCTCGCCCTCACGTTAGTTGCCCTGCCGTGGATCGCCGGCCACTTTGGCAATGCGTGGATTCGCGTGCTCGCGTTTGCCTGCCTGTACGTGATGCTGGCGCTTGGCTTGAACATCGTCGTCGGTTTCGCGGGGTTGCTCGACCTCGGGTACATCGCGTTCTACGCAGTCGGCGCGTACATGTATGCGCTGCTGGCATCACCGCACTTGACGCAACAATTCGCCTGGATCGCGCAGGCATTTCCAAACGGCTTGCATCTGTCGATCTGGCTAGTGGTTCCGTTCGGTGCGGCTATCGCCGCGTTCTTTGGAATTTTGCTCGGCGCGCCGGTTCTGAAGCTGCGCGGCGATTACCTGGCGATCGTCACGCTCGGCTTCGGCGAAATCATTCGCATCTTCATCAATAACCTGAACTCGCCAGTCAATATCACCAACGGCCCGCAGGGCATCACGCTGATCGATCCGATCACGATCGCCGGCGTTACCTTTTCCAAGACGATCAACTTCATCGGCTATGAAGTCTCATCGCTGGTGTTGTACTACTACCTGTTCCTGGTTCTGACGATCTTTACCGTTGTCATCTGCATCCGTCTGCAGGATTCGCGGCTGGGCCGTGCTTGGATGGCGATCCGGGAGGACGAAATCGCGGCCAAGGCAATGGGCATCAACGTGCGCAACGTCAAGCTACTGGCGTTCGCGCTTGGCGCAACATTTGGCGGCGTGGCCGGTGCGATGTTCTCGGCGTTTCAGGGATTCGTGTCGCCCGAGTCGTTCGTGCTTAGCGAATCCATCATCGTGCTGGCGATGGTGGTGCTGGGGGGAATCGGGCACATACCGGGAGTGATTGTGGGTGCGGTGCTGCTGGCGGTTCTGCCGGAATTCCTGCGCGACTTCGTCGAGCCTGCACAGGTCTTCCTGTTCGGAAGAATATTTCTGGAAGCAGAAATTCTGCGCATGATGCTGTACGGCCTGGCGATGGTTCTGATCATGCTGTACAGGCCGAAAGGCTTGTGGCCGGCACCCGAGCACGGCGTCAATCCCGTCGTGCAACGACATTCGCGGCTCGCGGCCTGAGTTGGCTGTGGCCGACATCGTTCTCAAAGTTGCGGGTGTCAACAAACGCTTCGGCGGATTGCAGGCCCTGTCCGATGTCGGCATCGAGATTGAGCGCGGTCGCATCTACGGGCTGATCGGTCCTAACGGCGCGGGTAAAACCACGTTCTTCAACGTCGTCACCGGTTTGTACGCCCCGGATTCGGGCAGCTTCGAGCTGGACGGCAACCCGTATTCACCAAGCGACGTTCATAAGGTCGCGGCCGCCGGCATCGCACGTACGTTTCAAAACATCCGCCTGTTTCCGGATATGACCGCCATGGAAAATGTCATGGTCGGCCGCCACGTGCGTACTAAAGCCACGGCGCTGGGAGCCATCCTGCGCACGCGCGCCACGGTTGCTGAAGAGCGCGCGATCCGGCAGCGCTCGCTCGAGCTGCTCGAGTACGTAGGCGTCGCGAAGTACGCCGACTATCAGGCGCGGACGCTGGCCTACGGCGATCAACGAAGGCTCGAGATCGCGCGCGCACTTGCAACCGACCCGAAGCTGCTCGCGCTGGACGAACCGGCGGCGGGCATGAATGCGACCGAGAAACTTGCACTGCGCGCGCTGCTGGAAGCGATCAGCCGCGACGGCGTAACGATCCTGTTGATCGAGCACGATGTGAAGCTGGTGATGGGACTGTGCGACCAGGTCACCGTGCTCGACTACGGCAAAACGATCGCAGTCGGCACGCCAGGCGATGTGCAGCGCAACCCCGCCGTCATCGAAGCCTATCTCGGTGCTGGTCACACGAACGTCGCGACCAAGGCAACCGCATGAGCGACGTGGTGCTGAGCGTGCGGGGTCTGAAGGTATCCTACGGCGGCATTC
>DATLMT010000058.1:0-7172 GCA_035537135.1 Burkholderiaceae bacterium
AACGCGCTGAATAAGCTGTACATGACCGGAGAGCGGCTGAACCCGCAAACGTCGGCGGCACGCTGACCTCGCAAACACGGTTAATTGGCCCGCTCGTTGCGTCTGCACGGCGGTGGCAGCCGTGCAGCGTCGGCCGCGCAGCGCCCACGGTGCGCCGCGATTCGTCCAGCCAACGCCTCGCTGCGCTGCGTTACAATCGCCAGCTTTTCACGGCACGGCCATCCTTCCGTGTCCGCGTGTGAAGTTCACTGAAAGGGACACTATGTCAGTTGCAGATATCAACAAGTCGGAAATCGTCGCTAAGTATCAGCGCGCGCAAGCCGACACCGGATCGCCCGAAGTGCAGATCGCGCTGCTCACCGCTCGTATCAACGAGCTTACCGACCACTTCAAGGCGCACGTCAAGGACCATCACTCACGCCGCGGTCTGCTGAAAATGGTCAGCCGGCGCCGCAAGTTGCTGGATTACCTGAAAGGCAAGAACCCCGATTCGTACAAAGGGTTGATCGATTCTCTCGGACTGCGCAAGTAGTGTCCGGTACGAAACAACCAAGCCCGCGTGGAACGGTCTGCGCGGGCTTTTTGCGTTCTGTCAGTGACAGAACGCCGCGAATGACAAAGGAATAACAATGTTTGAGAGAGTGACGAAGAGTTTTCCGTACGGCGCACACACGGTGACTTTGGAGACAGGTGAGATTGCCCGGCAGTCAGACGGCGCCGTGGTGTGTTCTGTCGGTGATACGGTGGTGTTGGCGACAGTCGTCGCGCGCAAGGAAGCTAAAGCGGGGCAGGATTTTTTCCCGCTGACAGTCGATTACGTCGAGAAAACGTACGCGGCCGGCCGCATACCCGGCGGCTTTTTCAAGCGCGAGGGCCGGCCGTCTGAAAAAGAAACACTGACGTCGCGCCTGATCGACCGGCCGCTGCGTCCGCTGTTTCCGGACGGCTTTTATAACGAAGTTCAAGTGGTCATCCACGTCCTTTCGATCGACGCCGAGATCGATTCGGACATTCCCGCATTGATCGGCGCATCGGCTGCCGTGTCGCTGGCAGGCATTCCATTCAAGGGTCCGATCGGGGCAGCGCGCGTCGGCTATATCGACGGCCAGTACGTGATTAACCCGACCACGACGCAACTGAAGACTTCGCAGATGAATCTGGTGGTGGCCGGCACCGAGCGCGCGGTGTTGATGGTCGAATCCGAGGCAGATCAGTTGCCGGAAGATGTGATGCTTGGCGGTGTGATGCACGGCCACCAGCAGATGCAAGCGGTGATCAACGCGATTCACGACCTTGTGCGCGATGCCGGCAAGCCAGCGTGGGAGTGGCAGCCGGCGGCGAAAAACGAAGCGCTCATGGCGTCGCTGGTGCAAAGTGCCGGTGCTTCGCTGCGTGACGCGTATCAGATGCGCAGCAAGCAGGCGCGCCAGAATCGCATCAAGGAAATTTATTCGTCGGCGTCGACCGGTGCTGATGTAGATGTCAACGAAGTCAATAACATTTTGTTCGACCTGGAAGCGAAGATCGTTCGCAGCCAGATTCTGGACGGCGAGCCTCGCATTGATGGCCGCGACACGCGCACGGTGCGGCCGATCGAGATTCGACTCGGCGTCTTGCCGCGCACGCACGGCTCCGCTCTCTTTACGCGCGGCGAAACGCAAGCGCTTGTGATCGCGACGCTGGGCACCAAGCAGGATGAGCAGATCATCGACGCGCTGCAGGGTGAGTATCGCGAGCGGTTCATGCTTCACTACAACATGCCGCCGTTTGCTACCGGCGAGACGGGCCGCGTCGGAGCGCCGAAGCGGCGCGAGGTTGGCCACGGCCGCCTGGCGAAGCGCGCGCTGGTCGCGTGCCTGCCATCGTATGACGAGTTTCAATACTCGTTGCGCGTGGTGTCTGAGATCACGGAATCGAACGGCTCGTCGTCGATGGCGTCGGTGTGCGGCGGCTGTCTCGCGCTGATGGACGCCGGTGTGCCGATGAAGGCGCATGTCGCCGGCGTCGCGATGGGTCTGATCAAGGAGGGCAACAAATTCGCGGTGCTCACCGACATCTTGGGTGACGAAGATCATCTGGGCGACATGGACTTCAAGGTGGCGGGTACCGCAAACGGCGTGACTGCGTTGCAGATGGACATCAAGATCGAAGGCATCACGCGCGAGATCATGCAGGTCGCATTGGCGCAGGCGAAGGAAGCGCGCATGCACATCCTGCAGAAGATGCAGGATGCGATCGGAGTGTCACGCGGCGAGCTGTCGGCGTTTGCGCCGCGCATGATCAAAATGAAGATCAATCCGGAGAAGATTCGTGACGTGATTGGCAAAGGCGGCGCAGTCATTCGTGCCCTGACCGAAGAAACCGGCACGCAGATCGATATCGAAGACGATGGCACGATCATCATCGCAAGTGTTGATCAGGACAAAGGCCGCGAAGCGCAGCGCCGTATCGCCGAGCTCACTGCCGAAGTCGAGGTTGGCAAGGTTTACGACGGCACCGTGCTCCGCCTGTTGGACTTCGGCGCGATCGTGCAGATCCTGCCGGGGAAGGACGGTTTGCTGCACATCTCGCAGATCGCCAACGAGCGTGTCAATGCAGTGGCCGATTACCTGAAGGAAGGCCAGGCAGTGAAGGTCAAGGTAATCGAAGCCGACGAGAAGGGGCGCGTGCGGTTATCGATGAAGGCAGTAGCAGGCGACGGCGTGGCCGCGGCTGCGCAGCAGCAGTAGCCTGCGAGAAACTCGGCGCCGTCTAGCGCCGTGGCTTTATGAACCGCTTCGTAACTTGCGCATCCGTTCTGCTTGGCGCTCTCGTATGCGCGATGCCGCTGGCGCAGACTCCCATGTCAACCGAACTCGCGGATCCGTACCTTTGGCTCGAGGAAGTCGACGGCGTGCGCGCGCTCGACTTTGCGCGCACAGCGAGCACGCGCACACTGTCCGAGCTGCGCGAGCGCACGGAGTTCGCGCAGATCCGTGATGAGGTGCGCGAGGTGCTCGACTCGCGCGACCGGATCGCACAGGTCGTCGTCCACGGCGAGCACCTTTATAACTTTTGGCAGGACCGCGCCAATCCGCGCGGGCTCTGGCGCCGCACGACCTGGGCCGAATATCGCAAGTCTCAGCCCGCGTGGGAACCTGTGCTCGACGTTGACGCGCTCGCACGTGATCAGAAGGAAAACTGGGTTTGGAAAAATGCGCAATGCCTGCCGCCGCGCGGAGATCGTTGCCTGGTGAGTCTGTCGCGCGGTGGTGGCGATGCGATCGTCGTGCGCGAGTTCGATCTCGCACAAAAACAGTTCGTTGCCGACGGATTTGCACTTGCCGAAGCGAAGTCGGATGTCGATTGGCGCGACCGTGACACGATCTACGTCAGTACCGACTTCGGCACGGGCAGCATGACTGATAGCGGCTACCCGCGCATCGTCAAGCGCTGGCGTCGAGGCACGCCGCTCGCACAGGCGGTGACAGTTTTCGAAGGCCAGCGCACTGATGTCGGCTCCAGCGCATGGGTCGAACACGACGAGCGCGACGGTGCTGTGCGAATTACAGAAGGCATACGCCGTTCGATTGCGTTTTACAACGGTGAAACATTCGTGTTGCGAGATGGTGCACCAGTGCGGCTTGATGTGCCGAATGATGCGGCTGCGCAGATCGTCGGTGCCTGGCTGGTCGTGCGCTTGCGATCCGCGTGGAATGTGGGTGGAGGCTCTTATCCCGCCGGGGCGCTGATTGTCACTAATGCGCTTGATTTTTCGAGCGGCAAGCGCGCGTTCGACGTCTTGTTCGAACCGACGGCGCGCACCGCTTTGCAGAGCTGGTCGGCGACTCGCAACACCATTGTGCTCGACGTCCTGGACAATGTCCGCAGCCGGCTCTGGGTGATGACGCCGGGAGACGGCGGCTGGCGTCGCCAGGAAATTGCGTTGCCGTCGCTCGGAGCAGCGAACGCGCGTCCGGTCGATCGCTTCACATCCGATCAGGTTTTCATCACATATCAGGATTTTTTGACGCCACCGACGCTTTTCATTGGCGCCGCGACTGACCCCGTGCAGGCACTCAAATCGATGCCCGCGTTCTTCGACGCGTCGCGCATGGCGGTCCAGCAGCTCGAGGTCAAGTCGCGAGACGGCACGATAGTGCCTTACTTTGTTATCGGTCAGCGCGGCGTCAGCAATGCGCCGACCATGCTTTACGGCTACGGCGGCTTCGAAAATGCGCTCGAGCCGTTTTACAGCGGTGCACTCGGCCGTGCATGGC
Source organism: Burkholderiaceae bacterium (assembly GCA_035537135.1). Classification (GTDB taxonomy): domain Bacteria; phylum Pseudomonadota; class Gammaproteobacteria; order Burkholderiales; family Burkholderiaceae_F; genus JACCZX01. The sequence continues at coordinate 4,260 of DATLMT010000058.1, forward strand.
TGGCGCGCGGCGGCGTGCTCGTCATCGCAAACATCAGAGGCGGCGGCGAGTTCGGCCCCGCATGGCATCAGGCCGCGCTGAAAGAAAAACGTCAGAACGCCTTCGATGATTTCATCGCGATTGGCGAGGACCTGGCGCGCCGCGGCATCGCGCAACCGAAACAGATCGGCATTCGCGGCGGCAGCAACGGCGGTTTATTGGTCGGTGCGGCGCTGACGCAGCGCCCAGAGCTGTTCGGCGCCGCGGTAGCGCAGGTGCCGCTGCTCGACATGAAGCGTTACAACAAGCTGCTGGCCGGCGCGAGCTGGATGGCGGAGTACGGCGACCCCGACGTGCCTGATCAATGGGCATATATCGCGAAGTATTCGCCATACCAGAATGTGCGGAAGGATGTGCGCTACCCGCCAACGCTGTTCGTTACGTCGACGCGTGACGATCGCGTTCATCCTGCCCACGCGCGCAAGATGTTCGCGCGAATGCGCGAGCAGGGGCACGATGCTTGGTATTACGAAAACACCGAGGGCGGCCACGGCGCCGCGTCGAACAACGAGCAGCGCGCGCTGATGGCGGCGATTGAATACACGTTCCTGTGGAAACAACTCGGAGGGAAACAGTGAGCGCCACCTCGATGCGTGCCATTGAGATCGCGCAGCCCGGCGGCCCGGAAGTTTTGAATCTGACCCAACGGCCGGTGCCCGTCCCAGCCAAAGGCGAAGTGCTGATACGAGTGCGGGCCGCGGGTGTAAATCGGCCCGATGTTCTGCAACGCAAAGGCGCCTACGCACCGCCGGCTGGCGCGTCCGATCTGCCTGGATTGGAAATTTCGGGCACGATCGAAAGCGGCGATGTACAACACTCTAGTTTCGAGATCGGCGACGAAGTCTGCGCGCTTGTGGCAGGCGGCGGCTACGCCGAGTTTTGCGTGGCTCCAACTGAACAATGCTTGCCGAAGCCGCGCGCACTTTCATTTGCCGAGGCGGCGGGACTGCCCGAAACGTATTTCACGGTATGGAGCAACGTGTTCGATCGAGCTCGGCTCTCGCCTGGCGAATCACTGCTGGTGCAGGGTGGTTCGAGCGGAATCGGCGTTGCCGCGATTCAGTTAGCGGCCGCGCTTGGCAACACCGTTTATGCGACGGCGGGCAGCGACGAGAAATGTGCAGCATGCGTGGAGCTCGGTGCGAAGCAGGCAATTAACTACCGTACCGAGGATTTCGTCGCGGTACTCAAACGGGAAACGGGCGGCCGCGGCGTCGATGTAATTCTAGACATGGTTGCCGGCGATTATCTGCCGCGTGAAATCGAGTCATTGGCGGACGACGGGCGTCTCGTTTTCATCGCGCTGCTCGGCGGCTCGAAGGCGCAGCTCGACATGAGCGCCGTTCTACGGCGCAGGCTGACGGTAACTGGGTCAACGCTGCGCCCGCGTTCGGTGGCGTTTAAAGCGGCGATAGCGAAACGGCTGCGCGAAGTCGTTTGGCCATTGATCGAAGCCGGGCGCATCAAGCCGGTGTTGTTTCGCACGTTTCCACTTGCACAAGCGTCTGAAGCCCACCGGTTGATGGAATCGAGTCAACACGTCGGCAAGATCGTTCTAACGGTTAGCGATAATGCCGGGCGCTCGTGATGAAGCCACGTCGTGCACTCATTGCCGCCAACTGGAAGATGAACGGCTCGCGCGCGGCGAACGATTCGTGGCTAAAAGAATTCGCTGTGCACAAGCGCACGCTTCAGTGTGACGTGGTGGTCGCTGCCCCATACGTTTACCTGGATCAGTTGCGGCAGGCGTTGGGCCGCGACGAGATTGCAGCGCAGGATGTGTCAGCGCGCGAGCCGGGCGCGTTTACCGGCGACGTGGCTGTAGAAATGCTCAGCGATATGGATTGTGGCTGGGTCATCGTCGGACACTCGGAGCGACGGCAATGGCATGGCGAGACCGACGCCATGGTCGCAACAAAGGCAGAGCGGGCGTTGCGTGCAGGGTTGCGGCCGATGGTGTGCATCGGCGAGACGCTGCAGCAACGCGAAGCGCAGCAGACCAATGCCGTGCTCAGCTCGCAACTCGCTGCGGTACTGGATCGAGTTGGCGCTCGAGGATTGTCGAGCGGGGCGCTGGCGTACGAGCCGGTGTGGGCAATCGGCACCGGCCGGACAGCTTCTCCGCAACAGGCGCAGGAAGTGCACGAGGCATTGCGTGAACAGATCGGAAGCCGCACTGCCGGCGTGAGGATCCTGTACGGTGGCAGCGTCAAGGCAGCGAATGCGGCCGAACTGTTGGCGCAGCCGGACATAGACGGTGCCCTTGTGGGCGGCGCGTCGCTGATTGCGCGCGACTTTCTTGCGATCTGTAATGCTGTGCCCAAGTAACATCGGGCAATCGAAGAGTCAACAAGGACGCTGAAATGGCTTGGCTAACCACATTGCTGATCGTCGTGCAGGTGATTGCGGCGCTAGCTGTCATCGTGCTAGTGCTGCTTCAACACGGCAAAGGGGCCGACATGGGCGCAGCGTTCGGCGGTGGCGCGTCCGGGAGCCTGTTCGGCGCGACCGGCTCGGCAAATTTCCTGTCGCGCACTACCGGCGTTGTTGCAACGGTTTTCTTTCTAGCCACGCTTGGGCTGGCGTACACGGGCACGGCCAGCAAACGCCCCGCGTCGGACACCGGTGGCGTGATGGGAACCGTGCCCGCCAGCACGCCCGCCCCCGCACCCAAGGACATCCCCACGCCAAGCGGTCAGGCGCCGCAAAGTGCTCCGCCGGCAGCCGTTCCCGCATTGCCCTCAAGCGCGACGCCGCCAGTGCCCCCGGCAACTTCGGACGCGCCGGCGAAGCCGAGTGACATTCCGAAATAGGAAGTCATCGAGAGCGCACGCCGGCGCGCATGTAAACTCTTGCGGATTTCCATTGCCCACG
>DATLMT010000059.1:0-7032 GCA_035537135.1 Burkholderiaceae bacterium
GGCGACGTGCGAGTGATGGTCGCCACTAATGCTTTTGGGCTCGGCATCGACAAGCCCGACATCCGGTTTGTGCTGCATACGCAACTTCCTCCGAATCTGGACGCGTACTACCAGGAAGCGGGCCGCGCCGGCCGTGACGGGAAAGCGTCGAGCTGCGTTCTGATCTATTTTTACGAGGACCGGCGATTGCGCCAGTTTCTTCAGCTCGGTCGCTACCCCGCAGCGGAAGACGTCGTTGCGGTGCTGAACGCGCTGCGCAGCATCGATTTACAACAGGGAACAGAAGGATCTCGGGTCAGCGCAAAGGTTCTCGCTGAACGATTGCCTATCGCAAAGACAAAGGTGCAAGTCGCGGTGCATCTGCTAAAGCAAGTCGGCGCCGTCACGCAAAATCGAAAGCGCGAGTTACGCCTGATTAAACCGCTGGACGATGCGGATGTTCGGAAGCTGACGGACGAATATCGCGACCGCGACGAAAGCGACCGATCGGCTCTTGAAAGCATGGAGTTCTATGCCCGCACCGGTTATTGCCGCTGGAAAGTGCTTCTTGAGCACTTCAACGAAAGCGACTCATTTGAACGCTGCGGAGGCTGTGACAACTGCGTTGATCCACCCAGCGCTCAGCCGCTGAAGGCTGAATACACAACTGCATAAACGGCTACTCTGCCTCGAAACCGTCTTCAACCTGTTCTGCCGCGCGTAATACCGCACGCGCCTTGACCTCGGTTTCCTTCCATTCGTTCTCGGCAATCGAGTCGGCGACGATGCCAGCCGCTGCCTGCACAAACAGCATATTGCCCTTGACGACCGCAGTACGAATGGCAATCGCAAGATCCATGTCGCCCGCGAAGCTCAAATAGCCGACCGCGCCGCCGTAGATGCCGCGCTTGACCGACTCCAGCTCGTCGATGATTTCCATCGCGCGCACTTTTGGCGCACCGGTCAACGTTCCAGCAGGAAATGCCGCACGCAGCACATCGAAATTGCTTAGGCCGGATTGGAGCGCGCCTTCGACATGGCTGACCAAATGCTGAACGTGCGAATACTTTTCGATCACGTACTGCTCGGTGACCTTGACGCTGCCGATCTCGACGATACGGCCGATGTCGTTGCGAGCGAGGTCGATCAGCATCAGGTGCTCGGCGCGCTCTTTTGGATCCGCCAGCAGCTCGGCGGCCAGCGCATCATCCTGCTCGGGTGTCGCGCCGCGCGGCCGCGTGCCCGCGATCGGCCGAATCGCAACGTACCGCTTGCCCTGGCGATCCTCGCTACGCACCAGAATCTCCGGAGACGCGCCGACGACGTGAAAGTCACCGAAGTTGTAAAAGTACATATACGGTGACGGATTCAGTGTGCGCAAAGCGCGATACAGCGACAACGGCGAGTCCGCGTACGGCTTGCGAATTCGTTGCCCCAATTGCACCTGCATTACGTCACCCGCAACGATGTATTCCTTCGCCTTGCCAACCGCCTTTATATAGTCACTCTTCGTGAGTTCGCGGTATTCCTCTCGCCGCACGCTGGCGCGCGCATGCGGTGGCTCGATCGGGCGATACAGCCGGGACTTGAGTTCGCGCAGCCGCTGCCGCGCCTTGGCATACGCCTCGGTCTGACGGGGGTCTGCGTAAATGATCAAATAAATACGGCCAGCCAGGTTGTCGATCACCGCAACTTCTTCGGCGAGCAGCAGCAGAATGTCCGGTACTCCGAGGTCGTCGGGCTTCGGCTGCGCGAGTTTCTTTTCGATCACTCGCACCGTGTCGTAGCCGAAATAGCCAGCCAATCCTCCTGCAAAGCGCGGAAGCCCGGGGCGCACCGCCACCTTGAACTGATCTGCGTAGCGCTGTACGGCGGTGAGCGGATCGCCGTCGATGGTCTTGGTCACCACGCCGCTTTCAACGATTTCAGTCTTCGTATCGTCACCGCGAATGAACGATCGGATCGACGTGCGCGCCGCCAGACCGATAAACGAATAGCGGCCAAAGCGCTCGCCACCGACGACCGACTCGAGCAGAAAGGTATTCGGCTCGTTGGCGAGCTTTAGATACAGCGACAGCGGCGTCTCGAGGTCCGCAAAACTTTCAGCGATCAGCGGAATGCGGTTATAGCCCTGAGCGGCGAGCGCCTTGAATTCGAGTTCAGTCATGCGATGAAACCGATTGCAACGAGATTGCCGCAATCGCGGCGGCGTAAGCAAATGAACGAGCGCCGTGCGTACACGGCGGCGGCTAGCGGGTGCAGCTACGCCAAAGCCAGGCTCCCCGAGCGTGCGCTCCGGTAAAAAGCCGGCTGATTTCGCCAGAGAATGCCATCGATGGGTGTGAACTCAAGTGGTTTGTGGCTCGATCAAATGAACCGCATGCAAGAGCGTGGGCACTATAGCATCGGCATCCAGCTCGGCTAACGGTTTGCCCTCGTTGTAGCCGGTCTCGACGACGATCACGCGGCACCCCGCGGCGCGGGCCGACAGCACGTCGTTTTCCGAGTCACCAATCACCGTGGCGTCCAACGCAGAAACGCCAAGTAGCTTGCAGGCGTGCAGCATCGGCTCGCCATGCGGCTTCTTTTGCAGTGTGTCGTCGCCGGAAACGATCGCCTCGAACGCGGCCTTTAAGCCGGTCCGCTCAAGCAACTGCAATGTGAATGAGCGCGGCTTGTTTGTGACGCACGCCAGCGGAAGTCTGTTGCTGCGCAAATGCTCCAAAGCTCGCGGGACATCCGTATAAGCCCGTGACTGGTCGCCGTTGACCCGACGATAGTGCTCGTTAAATGACTGCTTGCCGCGTGCAAACTGATCTGCCGGTGCCGAATCACTCATGGTTTCGGTCAATGCACGATGCACCAACGTATCGACCCCTTTGCCAACATACGAAGCAATCTGTGTCAGCGGCAGCATCGGCAGACCGAGCTCTGTGCGCATTGCATTGGTTGCGCATGCGATATCCGGCAATGAATCGACCAGCGTGCCGTCCAGATCGATTAGCACCGCGCGCGCCACGAAGCGCATCGTTGGACCCTCGCGCTGCGCGCGGTCCCTCAAGCGCGGTCCCTCAAGCAAAGACGCTGCCTTCACTGCGGCGGCCCGGCCGAAGTCATGCTGCGGCGAGCGAGTCGCGCAAGCGGCGCATCACGCCGGCATAGCCTCCGTCACTATCGCGCGCGCCGAAAATGGCGCTGCCGGCAACGAAAGTGTCAGCGCCGGCGCGTGCGATCTGCGCGATGTTGTCGACCTTCACTCCGCCGTCGATCTCGACCATGATCTCTCGCCCGCTCGCCTTCCTGTACGCATCTACCTTGGCGCGCACTGCCGCCACCTTGTGCAACGCCTCTTCAATAAATGCCTGCCCGCCAAAGCCGGGGTTGACCGACATCAGCAGCACGACATCGAGCTTGTCCATTACGTGGTCCATATGGGACAGCGGCGTTGCCGGGTTGAACACCAGCCCCGCCTTGCACCCCAATTCGCGAATCAAAGATAACGTGCGGTCGATGTGGTCGGACGCTTCCGGATGAAACGTGATGACATTGGCGCCTGCTTTCGCAAAGTCCGGCACGATGCGATCGACCGGCTTGACCATCAGGTGCACGTCGATCGGAACGTTCACCAGCGGCCTGATCGCCGCGCACACCAGCGGCCCAATCGTCAGATTGGGCACATAGTGGTTATCCATCACGTCGAAGTGAATCCAGTCGGCGCCGGCCGCAACGACCGCTTTAACCTCTTCGCCCAGCCGCGCGAAATCGGCAGACAAAATGCTGGGGGCGATTCGGTGCTTTGTTGTGGTCATCGGAACCTTGGCGCGTGCGTTTATTCTAAGGGTCAGAATTCTCTATCACCGACACAGCACACATGGCCAAGTATCAGTTTGCGATTACCGTGCGCCCGCAGTTTCTGCCCGACTATTCGAACCCGTCGGAAGACACGTTCATGTTCGCGTACACGGTCACGATCAAGAACACCGGCGAGGCGACTGCGCAACTGATCTCGCGCCACTGGATCATTACCGACGCCAATAACAAGATTGAAGAAGTTGAAGGCGATGGGGTCGTTGGCGAGCAGCCGATCCTGCAGCCCGGCGAAGCGTTCGAGTACACCAGCGGCTGCCCGTTGCCGACGCCGGTGGGATCGATGCGCGGTACGTATCACTGCGTGGGCGCCGACGGCACGCAGTTCGAAGCGAGCATTCCCGAATTTGTGTTATCGATGCCGAGAACGCTTCACTAGTCTTTTTTCTTCCGCTTGTCGAACATCGTCCACCAGACGATAAAGACAAGCAGCGCCGCCGCCAGCGCCGCTTCAAGCAGAATTAGCCACATGATTCAATTTTGTCCCGGGTTGCGGCATTGTAGTTTTGCATTGCTATTGCTCTGGCTGACGGGATGCGCGACCGCACCGCAGCCACCCGCGCGCCCTTCACCGCCCGCAACACAAATCCCACCGCCGCCCGCCGTCGTTGCTCCGGCGCCTGCTGGGACACCACCGACCGTCCCGACTCCGGCGCCGGCTGCAACACCGCCGACCGTCATTCCTCCAGCGCCCGATGCAGCACCACCGCGCGCGGCCCCAGCGGCGCCTGAACCAGAAACCCGCGCGAGCTACGAGCGGATTGCATTCAAGGCGCTGCCTGCAGTCGCGTTGAGCGATTGGGCGGCAGCGTGGCCGGCGTTTCTAAACTCGTGCAGCGCGCTGGCCCGCCGCGATGCGTGGCGCGAGGTGTGCGCGCAAACGCTTGCGGTCGATGCGCGCGACGGCGCGGCCGTGCGCGAATTTTTTTCTTCGCGCTTCGATGTCTATCGCGTGGCATCGCGCCAGGTTCAGAACAACGCGGAAACCGCCAGCCACAGTGGACTCGTTACCGGCTACTACGAGCCGCTGCTGCGCGGCAACCGCATCCGCACCGACAAATACTCGGTGCCGATTTACGCCGTGCCCGAGGATCTGATCGTGGTCGATCTGGCATCGGTGTATCCGGAGTTGGCCAACATGCGCTTGCGAGGAAAACTGCAAGGCCGCCGCCTCGTTCCTTACCCTACACGCGCCGAAATTACTGATTTGAACGTACTGGCCGGGCACGAGCTGCTGTGGGTCGATGATTCGATCGACGCTTTTTTTCTGCAGATACAAGGATCGGGCCGGGTGCAGTTCGACGATGGCAGCACCGTGCGCGTGGGTTACGGCGATCAAAACGGCCACCCGTATCGATCGCTCGGACGTTGGCTGGTCGACCAGGGGCAGTTGACGATCGATCAGGCATCGCTGCAGGGCATCAGGGCATGGGCGCAGCGCAATCCTGCGCGGCTCAAAGAAGCACTGAATTACAACTCCAGCTTTGTTTTCTTTCGCGAGCTGCCGCTGGGCAACCCGAGCACGGGTCCGTTGGGCGCGCTCGGAGTCGCGCTGACGCCCGGCTACTCGCTAGCGGCCGATGCGCGCTCAATACCCATCGGCGCGCCGGTGGTGTTGGCGACCGTTGATCCGAACTCGCAAGCACCCATCGTGCGCACGATGATGGCGCAAGATACCGGCGGCGCGATTCGCGGCCCGTTGCGATTTGATTTTTTCTGGGGCTTTGGCGCTGCAGCTGGCGAGCGCGCCGGACGCCAGAGGCACCCGGGGCAGGCGTGGCTGCTGGTGCCGAGAGGCGTTACGCCCGAGTCGCTACTGCCTAGAAAGTAACTTAGAAGAACTAAGAGGCTGAGCGCGGCTTATTTCTTGACGGCCACCAGACGCTGCTCGATCGCAGACACCGGCAGCGCCCCGGCGGACCGTGTTCCATCGGCAAACACGATCGTCGGCGTGCCGTTGATGCCAAGCTGCTGGCCGAGCGCAACGTTCTGTTCGAGCGGCGTCTTGCAATCTGCCGCAGCAGGTGCCGATGTCTTGTTCTGCACCATGTGCTCGTCCCAGCTTGCGGCGCGATCCTTCGAGCACCAGATCGCTTTCGATTTCTCCATCGAGTCAGCCGACAGGATCGGATACAGGAACGTATAGATCGTCACGTTTTTCAGCTCGGCCATGTTCTGCCAAAGCCGTTTGCAATAGCCGCAGTTCGGATCTTCGAAAGTCACCATCACGCGCGAGCCATCACCGCGCACCGTCTTGACCGCGCGATCGAGCGGCAGCGATTTGAAATCCACCTTGAGCGCGGTATCAAGCCGCTTTTGGGTCAGGTCCTCGCGTGTGCGCGGATCGAACATGCGGCCCGCAAGTACAAACGACACTTCAGAATCTACGTAGTAAAGCTGACCGCCGACCAGCACTTCGTACAACCCGCCGCGGCCCTTGAACACCTGATCGGCTTTCTGGCCACCCGATTTTTCCATGAAGCGCGCTGCGACCTGCGCCTCCGGACTGCCGGCAACCGGTGCGTTCTTGTTTTCCGCGGGTTTGGCAGGCGTCTGCGCCAGCGTCATCGAGCAAGCAACAGCAGCGGCGATCGCACCGGCAAGTCGAATCAAGCGGTTCATGTTTGTCCAGTATCAAGCGGCATCAAGCTGCGAGCCGCGCAGTGTAATGAGAGTGCGACAGCGGTCAGGGTAGACCACCCGCCGTTGATCCAGTTCAACCGAGCGCCCGGCGAATTAAGGCGTTTTTCAGCGGACTCAGCCGGTTTAGCGCCGCTAATCCGGTGTTGCGCAACCGCCGCACCAACGGATCGTCGAATGCAAATAGCTGCGCCAGCGAATCGGTCGTGAATCGCATCAGGCCGAGTGCCTCGGCGCGACCGCGCTCGTAGCGGCGCAAAACTGCAACATCGCCAAGGTCGCGGAAAGCCTCGCGCGTTCGCACGACTTCGAGCAGAAGGGCCGTGTCCTGCAAGCCAAGGTTCAGACCTTGACCCGCGAGTGGATGAATGACGTGCGCCGCGTCGCCAATCAACGCGACCCGCGACGCGATCAAACGCGCCACTGTGATCCGCCGTAGCGGAAAGGTGTGCGAGCCGCCCAGCGGCGTTAACCCGCCAACCGAGGTCGACTCCCCAGACGCACAGCGCTCGGTCACGCGGCCTGCCAGTTGATCGGCGCTCAACG
>DATLMT010000060.1:0-2095 GCA_035537135.1 Burkholderiaceae bacterium
TCACGTCGCAGCCGACCTTGCGTTCCAAGCATCAGCGCCGGCTGCAGGATGAAGTTCTCATAGCCGCGCCGATCTTCATCAAGCCGCTCGACGTTTGCACCAAGCGTCAAGACGACAGGGTCCAGCGTGAGCTGTACGCGCGCGTCGATGCCACCGTAGGTTCGATCAAGGTCGATGACGCCGCCGGGATGGTTCGGTGGTGCCTGCACCGCGACCGGAATCGCCTGAAATTGCGTGACACCGCGGCGGCCTCCCCACGCCGAAGCTTGATAGCTCCAGCGCTGCGCAATATCGCCTGCGAGCTGCGCGCCGAGCTGCTGCTGATCGGCCGATTTGCGCGTCCTGAACTGCAACGCCTGCGGCGACGCCTGGCGTGGATCGTCCTGCCACTGCGCGCGCGTGAGCCCGAGCGGGTCTTCCGCGTCGGGAATATCAACGGCATTGAACGTCACGCGCAGACGGCCAAGCGGAGTGTCGAGTGCGGCAGCGCGCAGATTGACGACATCGCGACGGGCCTTGCTGTAGTCGCGATAGCCGTCGGTGGAGAATCGGCCGGCGTCAACCGCGTAGGCATACGGCGCCGAGCCGCCACTTAGGTTGACACCAGTGCGCCACGTATCGTAGGAGCCGGCGGCACCCGAGATTTCCAGTTCATTGGGCCCGGACTCCAGACGCGTCGTCATAGCAATCACGCCGCCCGACGAGTTCCCGTACAACGCAGAAAATGGACCGCGCAGCACTTCGATGCGATCGATTGCGTTCAATGCGAAGTGCGATACCTGTCCCTGCCCGTCGGGCATCGTCGCGGGAATTCCATCAACATAAAGACGAACACCGCGCACACCGAACGTCGAGCGCGCGCCAAACCCGCGCACGGAGATCTGCAAATCCTGTGCGTAGTTCTGCCGATTGAGCGCAACCAGACCGGGGATGCGCACCAGCGATTCGGAGAGGTTCACTCTGAGGTTGGCATCGCGAACTTCGTTGCGATCGAGCACGTCGACCGATGCGGGCACATCAAATTGCGCCCGCTCGGTACGAGTTGCGGTCACGACGACGCGGTCAAGCGCCTGCACGGTCTCCTGCGCATGGGCGGGTGGCAGCAGCGGCAATAAAAGCAGCGGAAAGTGGCGCATAGGGATGCAATGGTAGTAGCACCGGTCAAGCAAAAAGGGCAGCTGTGAGGCTGCCCTCCTTTTTTTACTCGCGCAACCCTACTTGCCTCGCAGCTTACGTATCGCAGCGAGTTGCGCCGCGAGCGCCGACATCTCCGCTTCCACCTTGGCGATTTCAAGCTCACTGCCGGCGTTCTTGCGCGCTTCTTCCGCCTTTGCCAAAGCGTCGCGAGCTTTTGCTTCGTCTAGATCCTGACCGCGAATCGCCGTATCCGCGAGCACCGTAACAACATTCGGCTGCACCTCGAGAATGCCGCCCGCGACGAACACCTGTTCCTCTTCTGCCTTACCCGGCATCTTAATGCGGACCACGCCGGGGCGGATGCGAGTGATCAGCGGTGTGTGGCGCGGATAGATGCCAAGCTCGCCGGCTTCACCCGGCAGTGCTACGAATTCGGCATCGCCCGCGAAGATGCTCTCCTCGGCGCTGACAACGTCGACGTGAATCGTCGCCACTACTGCACCTTCTTCTCGAACGCCTCGTCGATCGTGCCGACCATGTAGAACGCCTGCTCCGGCAATGCGTCGCATTCGCCGTCGACGATCATCTTGAACCCGCGAATCGTTTCTTTCAGCGTGACGTACTTGCCCGGAGAACCGGTGAACACTTCGGCCACCTTGAAGGGCTGCGACAAAAAGCGCTGGATCTTGCGCGCGCGGGACACCGCAAGCTTGTCTTCCGGCGACAGCTCGTCCATGCCGAGAATCGCAATGATGTCGCGCAACTCGCGATAGCGCTGCAGCGTCGACTGCACGCGGCGAGTCGTGTCGTAATGCTCCTCGCCGACGACGTTCGGATCGATCTGCCGCGACGTCGAATCGAGAGGATCGACCGCTGGATAAATTCCGAGCGCAGCGATGTCGCGTGACAGCACGACCGTTGCGTCAAGGTGACCGAATGTGGTCGCGGGCGAAGGATC
>DATLMT010000061.1:0-6196 GCA_035537135.1 Burkholderiaceae bacterium
GACCCGACGTCTGAAGACACCTACATCGGTCCTATCACGCGCGCGCCGCAGATCGAAGTCCTTGAGCGCCAGGTCGCCGACGCTGTCGGTAAGGGTGCCAAGCTCGTGCTCGGCGGCGCGCGCGTCCAACAACCGGGGAACTGGTTCTCGCCTGCAGTCCTGACGCAGGTCGATCACTCGATGCAAGTGATGCGCGAGGAAAGCTTCGGTCCGATCATCGGCATCCAGAAAGTGGCGAGCGACGAGGAGGCGGTGCGGCTGATGAACGACACCGAATATGGGCTGACCGCTGGCGTCTACACCACCGACGAACAGCGAGCGAAATTAATAATGACGCAGCTTCGCGCTGGCTCGGTGTACTGGAACTGCTGCGACCGCGTCAGTCCGCGACTTCCGTGGAGCGGTGTGGGCCACTCCGGCATCGGGCTGACGTTATCGACGTACGGAATCGAAGCGTTTACGCGGCCTAAGGCGTGGCACCTGAAAAGCGCGTAGGTTTTTTGCCGCCGCTTTTTGCCACAGCGAAACGCGAGCGGCGACACCGTGGTTGATGCTGGCACGCCCCCCGCTGCCGCGCGCATCGTTGTCATCGGCGGCGGCATCATGGGATGCTCGGTCGCGTACCACTTGGCATTGCTTGGCGAAAACGACGTCGTTCTGCTCGAACAGGGGCGGCTGACGTCAGGTACGACGTGGCACGCAGCGGGACTCGTCGGTCAGCTGCGCGCCCACGAGAGCATGACGCGCCTGATTCGCTATTCGACCGAGCTGTACGCGACGCTAGAAAAGGAAACCGGCGTCGGAACCGGCTGGAAACAGTGCGGCTCGCTCGCGGTCGCGCGCACGGCAGACCGGATGATTCAATTGAAGCGCACCGCTGCCGTCGCGCGCGCACACAAGGTTGACTGCGATCTCATTTCGGTCGCGGATGCGGCGAAGCTGTATCCGATCATGGCAACCGAAGATCTGCACGGTGCCGTGTGGCTGCCGGGTGACGGCAAGGCAAACCCTGCGGACCTAACGCTTGCCCTCGCCAAAGGAGCGCGCAACCGCGGCGTCAGAGTCTTCGAGAACGTGCGCGCGTCAGGGTTGAAAGTGTCTTCAGCGCGCACGCGCCGCGTGTCGAGCCTCAGCTGGCGCAACAAAGCAGGCGATGATGGCGAAATTGATGCTGAGATTGTCGTGCTGTGCGGTGGCCAGTGGTCGCGCGCAATTGCGCGCCAGATCAACGTCACAGTGCCGCTGTTTTCATGCGAGCACTATTACATCGTCACCGATCGAATCGAAGGCGTGCATCGCGACCTACCGGTGCTTCGGGATCCGGACGGCTACGTCTATTTCAAGGAAGAAGTCGGCGGCCTGCTGATGGGCGGCTTTGAGCCAAACGCGACGCCGTGGCTGCAAAGCGCCTCGTATCGCGGTGGCATTCCGGAAAATTTCGAGTTTCAACTGCTGCCCGATAACTGGGACGCGTTTCAGATCTTGCTGGACAACGCGATGATTCGAGTGCCGGCGCTCCAAACCGCACAGGTCAAGCAGTTTTATAACGGCCCAGAGTCGTTTACTGCGGACAACAACTTTATCGTCGGACGCGCCCCGGGCTTCGAGAACTTCTACGTCGGTTGCGGATTCAACTCGATGGGGATCGCGTCCGCCGGCGGCGCGGGCCGAGCGCTTTCCGAATGGATCATTCAAGGCGAACCGACGCTCGACCTATGGCCGGTCGACATTCGCCGCTTCAACCAATTCAACGCGAACGAGAACTGGTTGCCCGACCGCATCGCCGAGGTGCTTGGAATGCACTACAAAATGCCGTGGCCGAATCGGGAGCTCGAGAGCGCGCGCCCGTTTCGGCGCACGCCGTTGTACGGGCTATTGCGAGACGCCGGTGCTTGCTTTGGCTCGAAGATGGGGTGGGAGCGCGCGAACTTTTTTTCACCGTCGCGCGAGCAGGTACAGATCGAATACTCATGGGGCCATCAGAACTGGCATTCGTGGGTTGCCAAAGAGCATCGCGCCTGCCGCGAGGGAGTCGCCGTTTTCGATATGAGCTCATTCGCCAAGCTTTTGATCAAAGGCCCGGGTGCGCAACGCGCATTGAGTTGGCTCATAGCCAATGAAGTTCCCGTCGACATCGGTACGGCCGTTTACACCGGCATGCTGAACGATCGTGGTGGATACGAGAGCGACTTCACAGTGACGATGATCGATCACAACGAGTACATGATCGTGACCGGCAGTGCGCAAGCCGTGCGCGACCGCGACGTCATCGAACACGCGTTCGCAGGCTGGTCGGATATGCCGCGCTGCGAAATTGCCGACATCACGTCGATGTTCGCGGTGATCGCAGTGATGGGCCCACGGTCGCGCGAGCTGATGCAGCGGGTGTCGACGGCCGACTTTTCGTCCGCCAGCTTTCCGTTCGGCACGTCACGCACGATCGACATCGGCTACGCGACGGTCCGCGCAACGCGGCTTACGTACGTTGGTGAGCTCGGATGGGAGCTTTGCGTCCCAGTGGAGTTCGCGGTCTGCGTTTATGAGGCGGTGATGGCTGCCGGCAGCGATCTGCAAGTGACGAACGCCGGTTACTACGCGATCGACTCGCTGCGCCTCGAAAAGGGATATCGCGCATGGGGTCGCGAGCTGTCGCCGGACATCAACCCGTACGAGGCCGGGTTGGGTTTTGCGGTAAAGCTAGACAAGCCAGGCGGTTTTCGCGGTCGCGACGCGCTCGCTGCAATCGACCGCAGCGCGCTCGCGCGCCGCATCGTTTCGCTGGTGATCGATGCTTCACACACCAACGTGTGGGGCAATGAGTTGATTTTGCGCAACGGCGAGCCGAGCGGCTTTATCACCTCTGGCGCATTCGGTCACACCATCGGAAAACCCGTTGCGCTCGGACTGATAACTCGCACTGACGGCCCCGCTGATAGCGCTTGGATCGAGGGCGGGCGTTATGAGATCGATCTTGCCGGCGAACGATACGCGGCCGCCATCTCATTGAAAGCCCCTTACGATCCGAATTCGCAGCGCACAAGAAGCTAGGAGAACAGATGCTGGTCGGCGTCCCGAAGGAGATCAAGGTTCACGAATATCGCGTCGGTTTGACACCATCTTCGGTACGCGAGATGAAGATGCATGGCCACACAGTGTTGGTGCAGACCGGTGCCGGTGCCGGCATCGGCGCGACCGATGACGACTACGGACGCGCCGGTGCCGAGATCGCGGCGGGCGCGGAAGAAGTTTTCAAGCGCGCAGAGATGATCGTAAAAGTCAAAGAGCCGCAGCCAATCGAGCGCGCGATGCTGCGCGATGGACAGATTCTCTTTACATATCTCCATCTGGCGCCCGACCCGGAGCAAGCCGCCGATCTGTTGAAGAGCGGCGCGATCTGTATCGCGTACGAAACCGTGACCGCGCCGACCGGTGGCTTGCCGCTGTTGGCGCCGATGTCCGAGGTGGCGGGCCGCCTTTCGGTGCAGGCAGGTGCGCGCTGCCTGGAGAAGTCCGCCGGCGGGATGGGCATGCTGCTCGGCGGCGTCGCCGGCGTGGCGCCGGGGCGCATCGTCATTCTCGGTGCCGGAATGGTCGGCATCAACGCCGCACAGATGGCCGTCGGCACCGGCGCCGAGGTCACCATCATCGATATATCAATCGATGCACTGCGCCGCATCGACTCGATGCTCGGCGCGCGCGTGAAGACAGTTTTTTCCAATCGCGACAATGTCGAGCGAGAAATTTTGCGTGCAGATTTAGTGATCTCCGGTGTACTGATTCCCGGCGCCGAGGCGCCGAAGCTCGTAACGCGCGCGATGCTGCCGCAGATGAAGCGTGGTTCGGTGATCGTCGACGTGGCGATCGACCAGGGCGGCAGTTGCGAAACGTCGCGACCGACCACGCATGCGGATCCGACGTATGTCATCGACGGCGTCGTGCATTACATGGTTGCCAACATGCCGGGGGCGGTGCCGCGCACTTCGACGTATGCGCTCAATAACGCCACGCTTTCGTTCGCACTGCAGCTGGCGAACAAAGGCTGGCGCCGTGCGCTGTCTGAAAATCCGCACTTGAAGGCCGGACTGAACATCGCTGCCGGTAAGGTGACCTACAAGGCGGTCGCTAAGGCGCTGGATCTTTCGTACACCGCGGCCGACGCGGTAGTGCCCCTTTGAGCCTAGTTCTTTGAGCCTCGAAATCACGCTCGCGGTGCTGCTCGCAGCGCTGCTGCACGCATCGTGGAACGCGATGATTAAAGGCGGCAGCGACGTGCTGCTCGACACCGCAACCATTGTTGCTTATGGCGGGGTGCTGGCGGTCCCATTCGTGTTTGTCGTGCCGTTGCCCAACGCTGCGAGCTGGCCATTTTTGTTCGGCTCGGTCGTGGTGCATCTGGCGTACTACTTTCTAATGGTCAACGCTTATCGCAGCGGAGAGTTGTCGCTCGTGTATCCGTTGATGCGTGGCGTCGCACCGCTGATCACTGCGGTGCTGGGCATCATCTGGCTGCGAGAGCTGCCTGCACCCATCAATTGGCTCGGCATGTTGATGATTTCCATCGGCGTCATCGCACTGGCGCTGCGGCCCACAGGAAACGCGCCCGTGTTGGCGGGTCACGGTCGTGCCGTTAACTTCGCGCTCGGCAATGCGGCGGTCATCGCCGTGTATACGATCATCGACGGCACAGGCGCACGACTCTCCGGAAATCCGTGGGCGTACATCGTGTGGCTTTTCGTGCTCGACGCGATTCCGTTTTCGATCTACATGCTGGCGACGCGCGGGCGCGCATTTCGTATCGCTCTTGTCGACCGTCGCTGGCACGGTCTCATCGGCGGCACACTGTCGGCGGGCGCTTACGCCATATCCGTCTGGGCCATGACGAAGGCGCCGGTTGCGCTGGTCGCATCGCTGCGCGAGACATCGGTGCTGTTCGCCACGCTAATTGGCGCACGCTTGTTGAAAGAAAAGTTGACGCTCCGACGCTGGGCCGGCGTGGGGGCCGTGGTGGTCGGGGTGGTAGCGCTAAAAGCCGCCTAATTCTCGTTGTCGTAGCCGCGAATGCAGCTTTGAGAATCAGTCGTCCAAATTGATAGCCTGCGCGTTCGGATACGAGCCGATCAAGCCTCGCCTACCAGGACAACACTTCCCCGATGACTAGCGTGCTGCCATTGAAGACGACCGCGTATTGCTTGGCGCTCCTGGCGGCGCTGACCGGGTGCGCAACGGCGCCGAAGCCGAAGGAGCCGCCGACACCGTCCTACGTTCTGAGCACGCCTGCAGCAACTGCGCTGGGCAAACAGGTCGCGACGCTGCGGCCGCGCGGCGCGCCCCCAGGGCAGTCGGGTTTGTTTCTGCTCGGTCAGGGCGTCGAGGCGTTCGCAGCACGCGTGGGGCTTGCGCAGCGCGCTACGCGCACGCTCGATGTCCAGTATTACGCGGTTTTCAACGATGAAAGCGGTACGTTATTGCTAGGCGAGTTGATCGAAGCCGCTCGGCGCGGTGTTCGGGTTCGTCTGTTAATTGACGATCTTCATGGTTCCGGTCAGGGACTCGACCTTGCGCTGCTAGCTTCGGTTCCGAACTTCGAGGTGCGCGTCTTCAATCCGTTTGCCGGGCGTGGCTTCACGCCAGCGCGCTTACTCGAGTTCATCGCTGATGGTGAGCGGCTGAATCGTCGGATGCACAACAAGGCCTGGATCGCCGACAACGTCGGCGCGATTATTGGCGGCCGCAATCTGGGCAACAAATATTTCAGCGGGCCGAGCGAGACGCTCTTCGCCGATCTTGACGTGCTGACGCTGGGTCCCGTCACGCGCGAGATTTCGCGCAGTTTCGATCGCTACTGGAACAGCGAATGGGCGTTGCCTATCGAGCTCACTAACTCGGCCGAAAAAGACAAAGTGACGGCGCGGCTTGCAGAGTTTGCGGCTCGTATCGAGCAGATCAAGACGTCGAGCTACGGCGTGGCGCTAAAGAAGAGCGACCCGGTCGGAGATTTATTCGCGGGCCGGCGCGCGGCCGTGTGGGCAACCGCCCATGCGGTGGTCGATCCGGTGTCCAAATTCGACGCGGACAAAGCGCCGGAAGTCGAAAGCTACGTCTTTACCGAGGTTGTCGAACAACTGCGCGCAACACGGCAATCGCTGCTGATGGTGTCGCCGTACTTTGTACCCGGCGAAAGCGGCACAAGCTTGCT
>DATLMT010000062.1:0-2293 GCA_035537135.1 Burkholderiaceae bacterium
GGGGGCATCGGTGCAAGCGCGGCGCAGCACGCTGCCGCGCACGATGAGCACGCGGTAGAGGCAGTATCCCCGGGCGTCTCCGCGTTTGCCGCCGCGGCATGCATCGCACACGGCATCCCCTCGCCGTGGTGAGGCATTTCAATCGGCATCTGCACCGGCACCGCGCACCCAAGGCCGGAAACTGCCAACACCGTACGGATCGGCAAAGCCAGCATTAGCAGCAAGACGAGCAGACGCCTCATTGAACGCAGGTTAACAAAAGCGAACGTTAAAGTCAGCGCGGAAGAACGCTACTGCCCATCAGGTATTCGTCGACCGCTTTTGCACATTGCCGGCCTTCACGTATTGCCCAGACAACGAGGGACTGCCCGCGCCGCATGTCGCCTGCCGCAAAGACCTTGTCGACACTGGTTTTATAACTATCGGCGCCGTCGGTCGGCGCGCGTGCATTGCCTCGAGTATCTTTCGCGACGCCGAAGCTGTCGAGCACCGCACCGACCGGCGATACAAAGCCCATCGCCAGCAACACCAGGTCTGCAGGAACTTCAAACTCTGTTCCGGGAATTTCAACCATCTTCGATTGCCCGGTCGCCGCATCGGTTTGCCACTGCAGACGCACTGCGACTAACGCAGCGACCTTACCCTGAGCATCGCCTTTGAAAGACTTGGTCGCAACCGCCCAGTCGCGCTGCACACCCTCTTCGTGCGAGCTCGACGTCCGCAACTTGATCGGCCAGTATGGCCATGTCAAAGGCTTGTTCTCGATCTCGGGCGGCTGCGGCAACAGCTCCCATTGCGTGACGCTCTTTGCGCCATGCCGGTTGCTGGTTCCAACGCAATCCGACCCGGTGTCGCCGCCGCCGATCACGATGACATCCTTGCCGGCAGCGACTATTTGATTTTTCACCGTGTCGCCGGCGACTATCTTGTTCTGCGACGGCAAAAAGTCCATCGCAAAGTGGACGCCGTCAAGCTGGCGGCCTGGCACCGGTAGATCGCGCGGCTGCTCGGCGCCGCCGGCCAAAATCACTGCGTCAAAGTCCGATAGCAATTGCTTCGGGTCAATGGCTTCGGTGGCCCAGTTCGTCACCTGCGCCGCCCCAAGCTCACCCACCAATACGCCGGTACGAAACGTCACACCTTCGGCAGCCATCTGCTCAACCCGACGATCGATGTGCAACTTTTCCATCTTGAAATCCGGAATGCCATAACGGAGCAGGCCGCCGATGCGATCGTTCTTTTCGAAAACCGTGACTTCGTGACCAACGCGCCGAAGCTGTTGCGCAGCAGCCAACCCCGCTGCGCCACTGCCGACGATCGCGACTTTTTTGCCGGTGATTGCCTTGGGTGGCTGCGGTAACACCCAGCCTTCCTCCCAACCCTTGTCGATGATTTTGTGCTCGATCGACTTGATGCCGACGGGCGCATCGTGAATGTTTAACGTGCACGCGGCCTCGCATGGCGCGGGACAAATGCGACCGGTGAATTCCGGGAAGTTATTAGTACTGTGCAGAACATCGAGCGCCGTCTTCCAGTCCTGCCGATAAACAAGATCGTTGAAATCAGGGATGATGTTGTTAACCGGGCAGCCCTGGTTGCAAAACGGAATGCCGCAGTCCATGCAGCGTGCCGCCTGTACGCCAGCAGCATCGTCGGTCAGACGAACGATGAATTCGCGCCAGTGCTTAGTACGCGTGCGTGGCGCTTCGGCAGCCTCTTCCAGCCGCTGATACTCGAGAAATCCGGTGATCTTTCCCATGGTTCTACTTATGCTGCCGATGAAGCAGAAAGTCGCGCAGCCCGGCTTCGGCGGCGCTCGATCTGCGCGTGCGCTCCCACGAGCAAAGCAGAGCAGCGTTGACGTGGCAGCCGGCAACCGCGGCAACCAACACCACGCCGCCCAACCATTCGACCACCGCGGGAACCGGACCCTGCGTGTGCAGCCACATGTAGATTGGAGCCGACAGCACCGCACATAAAATCGTCGCGGGAACTACCCAAGGCACCGACAGCACGATGGCAACGCTTGCCAGCAGTGCCAGTGTCTGACTGTCGGCGCCGCGGGTACTGAACAGCGAAAACGCCAACGGCACGCTGACGATCAAGCCGGGCCCCCAATCGTGCAAAGTTCGCGGCCACAGGTACGCACGCATACGGTCGCTCACGATAAACGCGCTCGCTATGCCGCGAGCTTTTGTGCGTCCGCCGGCGTCGCGGTGATTTGCATTTGCTTCAACGCGCGTCGATATTCCTGCGGGAACACTTTGACGAAACGGGTACGCATCGCCTGCCA
>DATLMT010000063.1:0-3606 GCA_035537135.1 Burkholderiaceae bacterium
ACGGGCGCGGTATTCCGGTGGGGCTGCATCCCGAAGAAAAAGAGCCGGTTGTCGAAATCGTTTTCACGCGCCTGCATGCGGGCGGCAAGTTCGACAAGCGCGCCGGCGGTGCATATGCGTTTTCCGGCGGACTGCACGGCGTCGGTGTCTCGGTCACGAACGCGCTCGCATCGCGCCTTGAAGTCACTGTCTGGCGCGACGGCAAGATGCACACGATTGCTTTTGAAAATGGCGACGTCGTGCAGCGCTTGAAGTCGGTAGCCGCGAAAGGCTCGACCAAGCCGAGCGGTACGCGTATCAAAGTCTGGCCGAACGAAAAATATTTCGACTCGCCGCAGATTCCCGTCGACGAGCTAGAGCGGCTGTTGCGAAGCAAAGCGGTGCTGTTGCCCGGCACAGAGATCACGCTGACGAACGAGGCGGGGCCCGCAAGCGGTACAACGCAGCGCTGGCGTTACGAAGGCGGACTGCGCGAGTACTTGCTGGGATCGCTGACGGACGACCCGGTGTTGCCGCCCTTCGAGTCCAGCGGATTCGCTGCGGCCGATGATCCGACGTTCGCCGAGGGCGAGGGCGCAAACTGGGTCATCGTATGGACCGACGATGGTGCGGTCACCCGTGAGTCTTACGTCAACCTGATTCCGACGTCGGCCGGCGGCACGCACGAAGCGGGGTTGCGGGAGGGACTGTTCGGCGCCGTCCGCGCGTTTATCGATGCGCATCAGCTTCTGCCGAAAGGCGTGAAGCTGCTACCCGAAGACGTATTCGCGCGTGCGAGCTTCGTGCTGTCGGCCAGAGTGCTGGACCCACAGTTTCAGGGGCAGGTAAAAGAGCGTTTGCTGAGCCGCGATGCTGTGCGGCTGGTGTCTTTTTTCGTTCGCCCTCAGCTCGAATTCTGGCTCAATCACAATCCGAACGATGGCAGGCGGCTTGCCGAGCTCGTCGTTTCACAGGCGCAAGCGCGCGCCCGTGCCGGCCAGAAGATCGAGAAGAAGAAAAGCTCGGCGGTCGCGGTGCTGCCGGGCAAGCTGACTGACTGCGAATCGACCGAACTCGCGCGCAACGAGTTATTTCTGGTTGAAGGTGACTCTGCGGGCGGCTCGGCCAAAATGGGGCGCGACAAGGAGTTCCAAGCGATCCTACCGCTGCGCGGAAAGGTGCTCAATACATGGGAGGTCGAGCGCGACCGCTTGTTCGGCAACGCGGAAGTGCATGACATGGCAGTCGCGATCGGCGTCGACCCCCATGGCCCCGCCGACGACATCAGCTTTGATGGATTGCGCTACGGAAAAGTGTGCGTCTTAGCCGACGCCGACGTCGACGGTTCGCACATACAGGTCCTGCTTCTGACCTTGTTCTTCCGCCATTTTCCTCAACTCGTGCACCGAGGCCATATCTACGTCGCACGCCCGCCGCTGTATCGCGTTGACGTGCCGGCACTCGGAAAGCGGCCGATGCGCCGCCTGTATTGCCTGGATGAAGCCGAGCTCGACACCACGCTCGAGAAGCTGATCGACGAGAAAGTAAAAGAGGGCAGCTGGACGATTGCCCGCTTCAAAGGCCTCGGCGAGATGAGCCCCGAGCAGTTGTGGGAGACGACGATGAATCCGGACACGCGGCGCCTGATGCGAGTCGGTCTCGGCGACGTCGCCAATGCCGAAACCGCAGCAACGATGACGATGCTCATGGGGCGCGCCGAAAGTCAGGCGCGAAGGGCATGGCTCGAAGAGCACGGAAACGAAATCGAAGCCGACGTCTAGCACGCAACACCCGCTAGGACGCGGGCTTGTGCTGCGCACGCGCTTGTAGGCATACTTCGGCGCCATCGTCGCTGAAAGGGCCCGATGCAAGGGCCGACCGCCTTCTTAAATAAGATCTCACCTGCTGCGAAAACTCTTGCTGGCGCGGTTCAGTCGCGCTGGTTTTCGATTTTGATCGGCGCGCTGGCCCTCGCGTTTATTGCAACACTCGCGCCGACCTTGGCGGCAAACACGGCGCTGCCGCCAAGCATCGTGTCTGATCTGAAAATCGTTCTTGGCGCGGCCCTGCTGGTCGGGCTCGGGTTGTACATGATCGGCAGCCGAATTGGGATTGGCGGGACGCGGGCGCGTGAAGCCGCGTGGGAACGCTCGCTCGAATCGATGAACGTGGGCGTTGCAATTTACGATCGCGATGATCGACTTCTTAACTGCAACGCAGCTTTCCGCGCGCTGTATCCGGAAATCGTGCACTTGCTCGTGCCCGGCGCAAAGCTCTACGACATCACGGCGGCGTACTACAAAGTAGCGCCGGCCGAAGTCATTGACGGCCGGACGTTGGAACAATTTATGGAAGCTGCGCACCGGCGGCGCGGTGGCGCCGAGGTCACCGAGGTGGTGCGCCATGTCGGCAATCGCTGGCTGTTGATGACCGACTGTCTGACGGCCGATGGCGGGGTGATCAGCTTCCGGCGCGACGTGACCGAGCAAAAGCTGATCGAGCATGAGCTGTCGATGCGGCGCAAGTTGATCGACGACCTGGGCGAGCTGACGTACGACTGGTTTTGGCGCGAGGATGCGCACGGACGCTTCATCGAGTTCTCGGCGGCCGTCGAGCGCCATTTGCGCCAGTCCGGGGCCGAGCTGATCGGCAAGAGGCGGTCGGAGATGGCCGCATTCGAGGCAGACCCGCAGCAGTACGCCGAATATCTGCGGCGCATCGAGCGTCGCGAGCCTTTTTCATGGTTTACCTACAAGACTCGCCGCGGCGACGGCTCGCCAATGTGGATTGCCGTCAGCGGTAAGCCGATTTTTAATGAGCATGGTGAGTTTCAAGGCTATTACGGTGCGGGACGCGATGTGACCGAGCGCGAGCAGACGCTCGCGGCGCTGCGCGAAAGCGAGGAGCGGTTTCGGGCGCTGACGACGCTGGTCACGGAGTGGTATTGGGAAACCGATCGCGAGCACAAGGTCACACGCCTGAGCGGCGCGGCTGGTTACGAAGCGCGCGCGCGAAAGCTGATCTGCGGCCGCCGGTTATCAGAGATCGAAGGCCTTGACCCGTCGATGACTGTTAACTGGGATCAGTTGAATCGCGACATAGCCGAACGCCGCGCGTTCAAGCAACTGAAGCTGAAGCTGCATCCGCGTCATCTCGGGCGCGACATGTATTTCGAAGTCTCTGGGCACGCCGTATTCGAGCGCGGCGAGTTCATCGGTTATCGCGGGCTCGCATGGGACGTGACTGAGCGCGAATCGTTGATTGCAAAAATCAAGGACAACGAAGCGCGCTTCCGGGCGCTCACGGAGCTGTCGTCCGACTGGTACTGGGAGATGGATGAACAGCTGCGCTTCACGCGGCTTCAGCGCGGCGAGCGCGACACCATTAACCTGGAAGACGATGAGATCATCGGCAAGCACCGCTGGGAGCTGCCGGGTGAATTGATACGGCCGTCGTCCTGGGACGAGCATCGTGCCGCATTGCTTGCACGAAAGCCATTTCGCGACGTGTTGTTTCGGCGCTGGATGCCTGACGGTTCGTTCGTCTACAACGTCACCAGCGGGGATCCCGTGTTCGACCGGGACGGTAAATTCACCGGCTACCGCGGCATCGGCAAGAACATCACCG
>DATLMT010000064.1:0-4479 GCA_035537135.1 Burkholderiaceae bacterium
TGCATCGGTCGTTCCACGAACTGTGCGCGCACTAGAGTTTGGTGCGTTAAACCTGCCGTGATAACGGTGCTGAATATCATGAGACGACTGCGGTGGCTGCTACCCGTCGCGTTTTGCGTGGCGTTCGCCGGCTGCGCGACGTCGGATGGGGACGCCGGGCGCCCCGGACTGAGCGCACTCGACGCGCGCGCACTGATCGTGCGCCTGCTGCCTCCGAATCTGGCCGACCGTGCGGGTTGGTCGACCGATATCTACGCAGCGTTTGCCACCCAGGGCCTCGCCGTGACGCCGGAGAACATTTGCGCGGTGCTCGCCGTGACCGAGCAGGAATCGACGTTTCATGCGGATCCTCCTGTGCCGGGGCTTTCGAAAATTGCGTGGCAGGAGATTGATCGGCAAGCCGAGCGCGTCGGCGTGCCGAAGTTCGCGGTGCGCGCCGCGCTGCAGCTGCAGTCGTCGAATGGCAAGAGTTACAGCGATCGCATTGACGCAGTAACGACCGAAAGGCAACTGAGCGAAATCTTCGAAGATTTTATCGGCATGGTGCCGCTGGGCAAGACGTTTTTTGCGAGCCGCAACCCGGTTCGCACTGGCGGCCCAATGCAGGTGAGCGTTGCGTTCGCCGAAGCCCAGGCTTCATCTGCCCGGTACCCGTATCCGCTGGAGCATTCGATCCGGCATGAAGTGTTCACGCGGCGCGGAGGCATGTACTTTGGCATCGCGCACCTGCTCGGCTACGACGCTCCGTATCCGCAGCCGCTGTATCGCTTCGCCGATTTCAATGCGGGCCGCTACGCCAGCCGCAACGCTGCGTTTCAAAACGCGTTGCGCATCGCTTCAGGCGTTCCGCTGGTGCTCGACGGTGATTTATTGCCGCCGGGCGCTGTTGCAGACAAACCCACCGGCAGCACCGAGCTCGCCGCGCTCGCGCTCGCCAAACAATTCGACATGACCGCAGCCGCAATCCATCGCGATCTCGAGCGCGGCACTGAATCTGCATTCGAGCGCACTGCGCTTTATCAGAAGGTATTTGCGCGTGCCAATCAGACCAACGCTCGCCCAGTGCCGCGGGCGATGTTGCCTGTCATCGCGCTCAAGAGCCCAAAGATCACGCGCAAGCTCACCACCGAGTGGTTCGCGCGCCGCGTTGACGAGCGATATCAGCGATGTCTGGTGCGCGCCCGAACGCAGGACAGCTGAACGACAGTAGAGGTGCGCGGTGGTGTTGAAGTCGATCCAGGATTTTTTTGATCGCAACATTGGCGCGCAAGGCGCGCCGATAGCAGAGCGTCATAGCATTGAGGTTGCGACGGCGGCGTTGCTGGTCGAAGTGGTACGAAGCGACGCCGGCATTTCGGACGACGAACGGAACGCGGTGCAGCGCGCGGTTCGCGAGAAGTTCGGCCTGACCGAAGAGGAAGCGCTTACGATATTCAAATTGGCGGAAGAAGAAGTACGCACCGCCAGTGATTACTACCAATTCACTTCACTGATAAATCGCCGGTTCGACCAGCCGCAGAAGCAGTACATCATCGAGTTGATGTGGCGCGTCGCGTACGCAGATGCCGAGCTGGCCGCGCATGAGAATCATGTGTTGCGCCGTATCGCCGAATTGCTGCATGTGACCCACGCCGACTACATCGCGGCCAAGATGCGTGCGCGTGAGGCGAACGAGCGCAGCAAATAACTTGCTGCGCTCGCCTAGGACTATTTTAGAAATCTAGGCGTCGCGGTCGCCGAGGAATATCTCGACTCTGCGATTACGTGCACGGCCTGCCTCCGTATCGTTGCTAGCCACCGGCTCACGCGAGCCGCGGCCATCAATCTGAAAGCGATTCGGGGCAATGCCGCGCGACACGAGGTAGTCGCGTGTCGCATCGGCGCGTTGCAGCGATAGCGGTTCGTTGGTCGCCGCCGATCCGGTCGCGTCCGTGTGGCCGATGATGGTCACGGTCGAGCTCGGATTTTGCTGCAGCGATTGCGCGAAGTTATCGAGCACCGGCCGGAAGTTCGGACGGATCGCCGCCTGACCCACGTCAAACGAAATATCGGACGGAATGTTGATTCGCAGCTGGTTATCCGCAGTGCGAGTGACCTCGACGCCAGTCCCGGCCGTTTGCTGCTCGATCTGCTTCTGCTGGCTCTCCATGCGCCGATTCCAGATGTAGCCACCGAGTGCGCCGGCTGCTGCGCCGATGGCTGCACCGGCCGCTGCGCCGCGACCGCGGTTGCTGTCATTGCCGAGGGCGCCAATCGCGGCGCCGGCTGCTGCTCCGACGCCCGCTCCGGTCGCGGTGCGGCGCTGCCCATCCGTCATCGTCGTGGTCTCGCATGAACTTAGCGAGACCGTCGCCAAGACAGCAGTGGCCGCTACTACAAGTATTTTTCGCATGTTCTCTCCTAACTCAAAGTTATGCCGGAATCCAGCAAGCGCGGTGCCTATCACCACCTGCTTTCTAGCCGTGACGGGTCCGCGCCAATGCCGCACCGTGCGCTAGCGCGTGTAGCTTGCGCAACGCAACCTCGCGACTCATTGGCGCCATGCCGCAGTTGGTACACGGCAGCAGACGCTGCCGCGGGACAAACTGCAGCGCTTTGCCGATCACGTCAGCGACTTGCTCCGGGGTCTCCACTACATCCGAAGCAACGTCAATAACGCCGACGAGCACGTCCTTGTTGACCAGCAAGTTCATTAATTCCATGGGCACATGCGAATTGGCGCATTCAAGCGAGACCTGTTTGATCGAGCTCTTTGCCAGCGCCGGAAAGATTTGCTCGTATTGCCGCCAGCTGTCACCGAGGCTTCGCTTCCAGTCGATGTTGGCCTGAATGCCGTAGCCGTAGCAGATGTGAACGGCTGTCGTGCACGTCAGTCCAGCGGCCGCGCGCTCGAGCGTCGCAATGCCCCAATCGTTGACCTCTTCCGGATAAACGTTGAACGCTGGCTCGTCGAACTGAATCACATCGACGCCGTCACCTTCCAATGCGCGCGCCTCCTGGTTCAGCAGATCCGCAAACGCCATCGCCATTGAGCGGCGGTCGCCGTAGTAGCGGTCAGCCACTGTGTCGACGATCGTCAACGGTCCGGGTAGCGTGATTTTCAATTTCTTTTTCGTATGGGCGCGCGCTAGGGTCGCTTCGGTGCGGTGCACGCGCGCGCGCAGCGTCAGCGCGCCGGTCACCTGCGGCACCATCGCTTCATAGCGGTTGTCGCGGATGCCCATTTTTACCTTGTGATCGAAGTCAATGCCTGCCACCGCTTCGAGAAAGCCATGTACGAAGTGTTGCCTTGACTGTTCGCCGTCGGTCACGATGTCGAGACCGGCGTCTTCCTGTTCCTTCAGCACCAGCACAGTCGCGTCGCGCTTCGCTGCTTCAAGTTCAGCGCCGTGCGCTTTCCATTGCGGCCAAAGCTTGCCGGTTTCCGCGAGCCAAAATGGCTTGGGAAGACTGCCTGCAATCGTCGTTTCAAACATCAAGCCTCCCGAATATTTCTGAAACACCGGCTTCCTATATAGTCGGCGCACCTCAGCGCGACACAATAACCTTCCTTACTCGCTTCGATGAACGCACCGGTTTCAGAGAAGATCCGCGCGCGCCTGCGCGCTGCGGGCCAACGGTTTCATGCCAACGACAGCATCGCCGAGCACATCGAGGCGGGCGAGCTGCCGCAGTTGCAGGATGAAGTAGAGCAAAAGGTGCTTGCAGTGCTGCAGAGTCTGGTGATCGACACCGAAGGCGATCACAACACGCGTGGCACCGCGCGCCGCATCGCACGCATGTATCTGGGTGAAGTCTTTCGTGGGCGGTACGCACCCAAGCCGCACATGACGGAGTTTCCGAACGTCGAGCAGCTCAATGAGCTGATGATCATTGGGCCCATCACGATCCGCAGTGCATGCTCGCATCATCTGTGTCCGATCCTCGGCAAGCTGTGGATCGGCGTGCTGCCTAATGAGGATTCGAACCTGATCGGGTTGTCGAAGTATTCGCGGCTTGCCGATTGGGTGATGAGCCGGCCTCAGATTCAGGAAGAAGCGGTAACGCATCTGGCCGATTTACTGCAGGCCTCAATGAATCCGGACGGTCTGGCGCTCGTGATGGAGGCCGATCACTTCTGCATGCAGTGGCGCGGCGTCAAGGACAATGATTCCAAAATGATCAACAGCGTTATGCGCGGATCTTTTCTGAAGGATCCGAATCTGCGCGGCGAGTTTTTATCGCTGCTAAGAGATCGACGCGGCTAGCGGGGCGGCAATCTCAGCTGCGCGGTGCGCGGCGATAGTCCCAGGGCGGAACCGGGTCGCTGAACGACCAGAGGCCGGCGCTGGCCGAGCGCGCGTCGCTTTCGGCACGCGCATATTTTTCGCGATCGGAGGGGCGCTGCTCATGCGCGTACTTAACGTAGTGCCATGCGTAGCCGCGCCGAAGCTGTTCAAGCCCGACATCGATACCGTCGACAATTACACGGCACACGGC